>CAJCJB010000319.1 GCA_903970545.1 Candidatus Saccharimonadota bacterium
TGCAAACCAAGGGTTTATTGGTATTAATAATATAACCGACCCCATGACTATTGGTTTAGGTTATTGGGTTTATATGGGGACCACAAACGATGGAACTACTTCTGCTGCAGAACTCATTAGTGTTACAGGGCCTGCACAAACAGGTAATTTTACTTGGCCAAGTTTAACTAATACTCCTGGTGTTGGTTCTTATGAAGGCAATAACCTGATTGCGAATCCATATCCTTCTCCTATTTCGTGGAATAAGGTAATGGCAGAACCTTCAAATGCCGGTGCTGCGGCATTGGGGTTAAGCACTATATATGCGTATAGTTCAACCTATGATGATGGAGATTATATGACCTATAACTCAAGCAGCGGTATTAGTGTACCAGCTTATGTTGCCGGCACCAATTCAATAGCTGATGTGATACCTGCCGGAATGGGCTTTTATGTCATAACATCAAGCAATAATGCCACCCTTAATGTTACAGAGAATGATAAGGTTAGTGGTAACAACCAAAACTTTTTATTCAGACAAGCTACTCCTAATAGCGTGCAATCTTCTTCTACACCTTATTTTAGTTTAGTGGTAACGGGTGGTACTAATAATTACAGCGAAGCAGCCATATCCTTTAATACCAATGGGACTTTAGGTTTTGATGTGTATGATGCACCCGCTATGACATGGAATTATCTGCTGCAAATATCCACGCAAAGTATGGGCGAAATTTATACCATTAATGGCTTGCCTCCTTTAACGCAAAATTATACCATCCCTGTGCAGATACTTAGCGGAACTACTGCCCAATATGCCCTTACGCCTACTTACTTAAATAATATTGGCATGGGTGTTTGCTTAAACCTGCATGATAATTACGCCAATGCAGATTACGATTTGCGTGCAGGTGCCATTAACTTAACGATTAATGATACCGAAACCGTACCTCGTTTTGTGCTAACTATTACTACTACCGATAGTCTGTCATGCGGAGATTCTCATGCGGCTACAACCGGCATAAAAGCATTTGCTGCCAATGACGACAATATGCAGATAAGCCGCGATGCTGCAGGATATTATGTGCAATTTAATTATACCGACAAAACAAATGCAGTAATATCTGTACAAAACCTGTTAGGCGAAAAAGTAGTTGCCGATATAACACAGGAGGGTGTTTCAATCAACAAAACCTATATTCCTTTGGGTAATGCGGGCAACAATCTGCTTATTATCTCTGTGGTTACTACCGCCGGAGAAAAGACCTTCCGTAAGGTTATAAACAGTAATTAGTTTCATTTCTTGCGAGGCTCAAAGAGAATGTCGGTGTTCTTTTAGCGTGGAAAACCCCAAGGCACCCTCCCTTTAACATTTAAAAGGAGTCTTGTATAAAATACAGGGCTTTTCTTTTTTTTGATATATGGTCTAAAAATGTAAATTTGGACTTTAAATAATAGCCGAGCGAAGCGAATACATGAGTTCAAATAAAAATAATAACTAAAAACGAATAAACCCATGAGAGAGATTTTAAGTTTTATAAGCGAGAACAGAGAGATGATATACTTTGTGGTGCTTTCCATATTTGTAGGTATAGAAGTAATTGGTGGCGTGCCAACGGTGTTGCATACTCCCTTAATGAGTGGTGCAAACGCCATACACGGCGTGGTAATTGTAGGTGCCATTTATGTGATGTTGCATGTGGAGATGGATAATTATCTTGGGCTTGGTTTGGGCTTTTTGGCGGTGTTGTTAGGTACGCTTAATGTAGTTGGCGGTTTTGTGGTAACAGACCGTATGTTGGAAATGTTTAAGAAAAAGTAGAATAGTATGAAACACAATATTCTTGAAATTTGTTATTTAATAGGCTCTGTAACCTTCATTATGGGTTTGAAAATGATGGGGAACGCCAAAACAGCGCGTAAAGGAAATATGGTTGGTGCATTGGGTATGACCATTGCTATACTCGGAACTATTTTCTTGCATGAGGGTGAAGTGAGTGGTATGATATACGGATTGATTTTCGGTGCCATTGCTTTAGGAACTATTATCGGCTGGATGACTGCCAAGAAGGTACAAATGACAAAGATGCCCGAACTGGTATCTATGTTTAATGGAATGGGTGGTGCTTGTGCGGCTTTGATTTCTTTGATTGAGTTTAATCATTATTATCATTCAGAGTTTCCAAAAGTAGTGTTGAATGCCGCTATAACAGGAGCTTATCACCCACCTTATGGGTTTTTAATTGCAGTATTTGCCGGATTAGTAATTGGTAGCATCTCTTTTTCAGGTTCTGTTATTGCCTTCTTAAAATTAAATGGCACCATGGATAAACCCATTCGTTTGCCCGCTTATAACATCGTCAATTTAGTTGTTCTTATTATCACGTTTGGGTTGTTGGCATTTATGGTTTACTCCGGTGGCATTATTTTAACCAACGATCTTCAGCCTTCAGGTATCATGATTTATGCGCTACTTGCGCTTGCACTTATTTATGGAATACTATTTACCATACCCATTGGCGGAGCCGATATGCCGGTTGTCATTTCTTTATTGAACTCATTTACCGGATTAGCTGCAGCTTTCGGAGGATTTTTGTATGATAATAAAGTAATGCTTACGGGTGGTATTTTGGTAGGAAGTGCTGGTACACTGCTAACTGTTATTATGTGTAAAGCTATGAACCGCTCTTTGGGCAGCGTTATTTTTGGCGCCTTTGGTGGAAGCACAGCAGCAGCAGGCGGACCGGATGTAAAAGGAAGCATCAAAGATATTCAGGTAAGTGATTTAGCTGTATTGATGAACTACTCTAAAAAAGTAGTTATTGTTCCTGGTTATGGTTTAGCTGTAGCACAGGCACAACATGTTATTCATGAATTGGAATTGTTGTTGGAAGAGCGTGGTGTGGAGGTAAAGTATGCTATACACCCTGTTGCAGGTCGTATGCCGGGACATATGAATGTTTTGTTGGCAGAATCAAATGTATCATATGATAAGTTGGTAGAGATGGATGATATTAACCCTGAGTTCGAACAAACTGATGTAGTGCTAATTGTAGGTGCAAATGATGTGGTGAATCCTGCTGCAAAAACAGACCCGTCATCACCAATCTATGGAATGCCTATTTTGGAAGTTGACAGAGCTAAGAATATTATCGTAAACAAACGTAGTATGAGTGCGGGTTATGCAGGTATTGATAACCTTTTGTTCTACGACCCTAAATGTTCTATGTTCTTTGGTGATGCTAAAAAAGCACTTACGGAACTGGTTGCCGAATTAAAAACAATGGAGTAGTAGGAAGAGTTTATCTTCCTAATTCATTCTGAAATTATTGCGCAAGTCTTTTTCCAGTTTAAGCGTATGCGAATACAGTTTAATCTTAGCAATTAAAAAGTCTTCTTTCTCTTTCAATGTTTCGAAAGCAATTAGTTGCAATTTCTCTTCGTTGGTCAAATCTAATAAGTGTGCTACTTTATATACCGAAACATTGGTAAGGTTCTCTACCGGAATCTCTTTATTCTTGGCCTGTTTGATGAACTTTTTAAACGAACGGAAAAGCTTATATCGGTTAGATAGCGTATCTTCCTCATGCTCTTCAATATTGGCAGCCCCATATAACTTGGGCTTTAAAACTTTGGTGTACTTAATTATTTTGAACGGCTTTATTCCTGTAATCTCAATATCAATCTCGCCGTTGGCATGTTGTTGCAGCACATTGGTAATACGTACTTCAACTCCATAATCAGATATTTGTCCGCCTTTAATATAGGGTATTCCAAAATTAGCTTGGTTGGCAATACAGTCTGCTATAAGCTCCTGATAACGTTCTTCAAAGATGTGGAGTACGCGTACTTCACCCGGTATAATAACCGTGTTTAAAGGAAACATAGGTAATGTAACTAGTTTGTGTACCATTGTTGCTCCGCAAATCTAGAACTAAATTACAAAAAAGAAGGATGGCTACAAAAATAAAACCCCTCATTTTAAAAAAATGAGGGGTTTGAATGTTTATTGTAGGTGAAAATTACTTTCTTCCGCCATTTGCCCCACCCTGAGGCCTAGTTCCACCATTAGTAGGAGTTTTAGTTCCACCATTACTTGGTGTATTTCCTGTTGGTAAAACAGCAGCCGGCATAGTATCTAATTTCTTTTTTACTGAAGCAAAAAGATCATCTCCCTGCTCATGAAACAAAACCACACCGGTGCTTGTATCAAATACATATTTATATCCGCTTTCTTTGGCAACTATATCAATCGCCTTTTTTGCTTTTTCGTAAATAGGTTTCGATAATTCGTTAGATTTCTTCTGATAATCCTGTTGTGCCTGTGTACGGAAATCCTGAATACGTTGGTTTAAGGTTTGAAGCTCTTCCATCTTAGTTTTTTTAACCAAATCGGTATAACTTGCTTCGTTAGCCGTATAATCCTGATACTTACCGTCAAATTCAGATTGCATGCTGGTAACTTGTTTTTCAAGATCTTTCATATAGCCCTGAGCAACTTCTTGTGCTTGTTTAGTTTCAGGCATAATGCTGATTAAAGAATCTAATTGAATATGTCCTATTTTTTGAGCTGTTGCTTGTTGCATTCCTAAAGCAATAACAAATACAGAGGCTGCTTTAACTATTTTTTTCATTGGTTCTTTCGTTTTTAGGCTGCGAATTTAATAATAAACATCTTAAAACCAATTATCTCCGATAAAATGCAAAACAAAACCCTTACTTTATGTTAAAATAAGGGTTTTATTCTTTTTATCATTGTGAGCGAAGCGCGGCAATCTATTTGTTATTAGGAGAGATTGCTTCGTAGTACCTCCTCGCAATGACAGGGGTATTATTTAGCTCCCAGCAACACCATATCATTCATTTGTATTTCGGTATTGTAGCGTTTAACACCTTCCTTGTCGGTATAATTGTTGTTTACCAGTTTACCTTCTAGGGCAATCTCGCTACCCTTATCGGTATATTTAGCCAGTCTTTCTGCTAAAGCACCCCAGGCAATTACATTGTGCCAGGTGGTATCTTTTACCCATTCGCCTTTTTTGTTTCTGTAGGTTTCGTTGGTGGCAATAGATATGCGAGTCATCTTTTTGTCTCCTTCAAAGGTTTTTACTTCGGGTTTGTTACCCAGATGTCCGATTAATGTTACTTTGTTTCTCATGGTGTTTTGTTTTTAAATGGTTTATATGATTTGATGATGCAAAGTAACGGCGGCTTTAAAACACTACTCGGTATTTAACCACTTCTATACGGATAAAATCATTTGCAGCTATTTGTTGTCGGATAAATCATGCCCGAATTAACATCTATATACTAATATGAAGCATAAAAAACTTAACAATAACCTAACATTGGCTTGATCATAATAGCTCTATTTTTGTGCCTATGCCCATATTAACTTCTAAAGAAAAAAACAGAAACGATATGATTAGAAATATTGCTTGCTTACTGCTTTTTATATTCTCCCTTATATTGATATTCTTAATAATGAAATAGCTTAAAGTCGAGTTCTTTTTGCTACCCAATTTATCAGTTTATTGAACAGTTAACTGGAGGTAGCACGCTGCTGTTACTTAACGCAGCACATTGTTTATCTGCGTTTGACTTTGTTGCATCAAAAGTAGTGGTAGAAATAAGTGTAGTAGAAGTTGCTGTATTTGTAGCTGAGGGTGCCGATGATACATTGTTGGTAGTATTTGTGGTTATGGTAGTGCTTGTACAGTTGCAGGTATAATTCTTTTTGCAAGAGCTTAACATTATTATAATTACAAGTGCTATGATTACCTTATTCATAGCTCAAAGATAAAAGGTTTTTACCTATCTCCTCCTTAATTTGTTAAATAAGAATCTTTAACACTTTTAATCATCATTATGTATTAAATTTGTAGCTCGTTCTTTAAATATAAAGGTTATAGTTTTTTCATAAAAGTTGTTTTGACCTTTAGTAAGTAAACGCATCTTTTAAGGTTTTCGTTGTTGTTTGACCTTATTTGATGCGTTTCTTATTTTAATCCCGTTCCATTTAATTAAAAGATGCTCCTGTTTTACTGCCTTTCAAATTTTTGGCACTAATATTGCTGTGGGGTTTCCCAATCTTTAAAAAAGCATCTTTGTATGAAAAAAATAATACTTCTTGTTTTTTGCATTACAGCAAAATACTGTAGCGCACAAAACCTTATCATCACCAATGTAAATGTAATTCCTATAGAGGGTAAAGAAACTCTGCTTAAAAACCAAACGGTAATTATTAAAGACGGTAAAATAGAAAGCACAACTCCCTTTAAGCAAGAACACACAAAAGATAAATCGAAAACCATTATTGACGGAACAGGCAAATATCTGATGCCGGGCATGGCAGATATGCACGTCCATTTTCCGAACGAGAAAGATATACCCCTGCAACAGTTCTTTAAGTTTAATTTGGCTGCGGGTGTTACTACGTTGCGTAGCATGCGTGGAGAACCCAGACATTTAACCTTGCGAGACAGTATTACTAAAAAACTAATTCTCGCGCCCGATTTGTACATCTCTATTTCCTTGCCAAGCGATTCTACCATTACTGATAAAGACCTGGAAAAGTTTGTGAAGCAAAGCAAAAAAGAAGGATGGGATTTTATTAAATATATTTCCGGTCTTACACCTACCTTGTTTTATACCACAGCTTTAATAAGTAAAGAAAGCGGGTTGAAGATGGCAGGGCATGTTTATAATCAGGATTTGCAAACAGCCATTAAAGCCAATCAGGCATCGGTAGAGCATTACCAGAGTATCTTAAAAGAATTTAGAAAAGACTCCTTGCATTTTCCTGATGTGATGAATCAACTGAAGGAGAGGAACATTTACGTATGCCCTACACTTTCTTTTTATTACATCTGGGGTATGCAATATGGTGCGGATGATTTAAAAGAAAGAAACGGCATGAAGTATATCAATATAGAATTACTTAGTAAATGGGAAAAGGAGTATGACGATTACTACTCTAAATACAATACGCCCGCAAAAGAAGAAGAACGTTTAAAAACTATTGCACGCGTAAAACAAAGCCTGTATGATTTTGGTAAACTACTAAAGCGCATGAGTGATGCCAACGTAAAACTATTACTTAGTCCGGATGAATCTGCATTTAATGTGCCGGGTTTTGCTATGGCAGAAGAAATGAAGCTCTATCAAAAGGCAGGGTTAAGCAACGCCGCTATTTTAAAAATAGTTACCTACAATGCTGCCTGCTTTTTTAATAAAGAAAACGAATGGGGAAGTATTGCCAAAAACAAAAGGGCTAATTTAATCTTGCTGGATAAAAACCCCTTAGATGATATTGATAACATCAAAACCATAAATACCGTTATACTTGGCGGTAAAGTTTTGAAACCCGAAGATCTTTTGAAGAAGTAAAGTATCTCTTTTCTTAAAGGGAATTACCTTACAATAACCACCCTTTTATTTACCACACCTTCGGGGCTTGACAGGCTTATAGTATAAACACCCTCATCTAAGTCGCTAATGTTGAGTGTTAAATGCTGGGTATTGAATGGTATTTGATTTACTGTATTACCGTAGTAGACTCATTTAATAAAGTATCGGGAACAATATCCACATAAATAGAACCGTGCTTACCTGCAATTGCATACTGCCCCTTCCCATCCAAACAAAACACAATCGCTAAAAGAGTAATTATCTTTTTCATCAATCAAATATAGGTAAATATCCTACAAACTAAAAACGACCTCAGCATTTTTGGCATCAATAGAGGTCAATTTGTAACAAGCCTCTTCCAATTGTAAAGGAACCGAGCTGCTTTAGGCATCAATAGAGGTCAATTTGCAACGGCGCTCTTACAATTTCAGGTGGTACGCTCTCAATTTGCCACTGTCTTTTTACAATGTACAATCGTCTTCTTACAATTTATCTTCGTCTGCTTACCATTCATAGCTATAGTCTTACCAAGTATAGTTGTCCTCTTACAATTTTAATTGTTCACTCACCATTTGTAATTGTATGCTTACGATGTGTCTTTGTCTTCTTACAGCGTATAGTTGTCTTCTTACAATTTTAATTGAACGCTCACCATTTGTAATTGTATGCTTACAATTTGCCTTCGTCTTCTTACAGCATATAATTGTTCTCTTACCACGTATAATTGTCCTCTTACAGCAGGTAATTGTCTTGTTACAGCACATAATTGAGCTCTTACAACGCATAATTATCCTCTTGCAGTGTGTAACCGCTATCTTACTGTGCATAATTGTTATCTTATTGTTCTAAATTTACCTCTCTCTATGAAGAATTGTGTCTGTTTTGTGTTAAACATTAATAAAACCCTGTTTGATTGAACGACTACCAAAGAATAATTATCTAATAAAGTTTCGCTTTTCAAAAGGAGATGCTAAATTTGTCCCGATTTAAAAATCAATAATATGGCTGCAAACTCACCTATTGATTATTTACCCGTAATTCTTATGTTTTTAGTTGCCGCAGGTTTTGTGGTAACCACCATGGTAGCCACCCACCTTTTGGGTCCTAAACGCAAAACAAAAATTAAGTTAGATAGTTTCGAGTGCGGTATAGCACCCGAAGGTAACGCCCGTTTACCGTTTTCTATTAAATACTTTTTGGTTGCCATCCTGTTTGTGTTGTTTGATGTTGAGGTAATCTTTATGTACCCCTGGGCGGTTAACTTTAAAGAATTGGGCGGCTTGGGCATTATAGAAATGTTTTCGTTTGTGGCATTGTTGTTGGTAGGCTTTTATTACATGATTGCCAAAAAAGCCCTTAAATGGGAAGACTAAAGTTAATTTAGAATTAAGATGAGCAAAGAATTAACAAAACGCACAAAACTGGAAATAGCCAAAAGCCCCGAGGGACTTGAAGGACCCGGTTTTTTTGCTTCTAAGTTAGAAGATGTTATAGGTTTGGCTCGTGCTAATTCTTTATGGCCACTGCCTTTTGCCACCTCTTGCTGCGGTATAGAGTTTATGGCTACCATGGCAAGCAATTATGACTTGGCTCGCTTTGGTTCCGAGCGTTTAAGTTTTTCTCCTCGTCAGGCAGATATGCTGATGGTGATGGGTACCATTGCTAAGAAGATGGGGCCAACGCTGCGTCAGGTTTACGAGCAAATGGCAGAACCAAAATGGGTTCTTTCAGTAGGTGCATGCGCCAGTAGCGGCGGTATATTTGATACATACAGCGTGTTGCAGGGCATAGACCGCATTATTCCGGTAGATGTGTATGTGCCGGGTTGCCCACCGCGTCCGGAACAAATTATTGAAGGTATTTTGAAGATTCAAGAGTTGGCCAAGAACGAATCGTTTCGTCGTCGCGACTCGGCTGAATATAAAAGAATGTTGAACAGCTACGGAATGGAATAATGGAGAAAGCAGAACTGTTAGAGCTTGTAAACACCAAACTGAAAGGCAACTTTCATGGCAGCATTGAGTCTGCCGAACTGCTGTACGATTTTCCTGTTTTTGTAATCAATAAAGAACATATACACGATGTGTTGTCTTTCTTAAAAAGCGATGAAGAACTCAACTTCCATTTCCTTACCGATTTAACCGGCTTTCAAACGCCTGATGAGAAACACTTAGGTGTTATTTATCATTTACACAACATGAGCAAGAATTTCCGCATACGCGTAAAGACTTTCTTCCCGATGGCTAATCCCGAAATACCAACCGCTACCGACCTATGGAAAGGTGCCAACTGGATGGAGCGTGAGACCTACGATTTTTTTGGTGTGAAGTTTAAAGGACATCCAAACCTGAAACGCATTTTAAATGTAGATGAGATGAACATTCATCCTTTGAGAAAAGAATACCCATTGGAAGATCAGAGCCGCGATGATAAGAGTGATAAAATGTTCGGACGATAAGATTTACAAATGAGTAAGAAAGAAACTAAAAATATAATTCCTCCGACCGAAGATACTATGGAGAAAGAATACCATATTCTTAACCTTGGTCCTACACACCCTGCTACGCATGGTATCTTTCAGAACGTGTTGAAAATGGATGGAGAGATTATTCATGAGGCTACTCCAACCGTTGGTTATATTCATCGTGCTTTCGAGAAACTGGCTGAACGCCGCCCGTATGCACAAATTACTCCTATTACCGATAGATTAAATTACTGCTCATCGCCCATCAATAACTTTGGTTGGTACATGACGGTTGAGAAACTGATTAAAGCAGAGCTTCCTAAACGCGCAGAATATATGCGTGTTATCATTATGGAGCTTTCGCGAATAGCCGACCATCTTATTTGTAACTCTGTTATTGGAGTTGATACCGGGGCTATGACGGGCTTCTTATACATCTTTCAATGGAGAGAAAAAATTTACGACATCTTCGAAGATATTTGTGGCGCACGTTTAACTACTAATATCGGTCGTATTGGCGGTTTTGATACTGATTTCCCTGCTAAGACCTGGGATAAGATTCGCAACTTTGTAAAAGAATATCCTAAAGCTTTACAAGAGTTTGCTAATCTGTTAGAGCGTAATAGAATTTTCATGGATCGCACGGTTAACTGCGGTTCTATTACTGCCGAGATGGCTCTAGAGTATAGCTTTACTGGACCTAACCTTCGTGCTGCCGGTGTTGATTACGATGTGCGTGTGGCAAACCCGTATTCATCGTATCAGGATTTTGATTTCATCATTCCTGTAGGAACCAGTGGAGATACGTATGACCGCTTTATGGTTCGTCAGGAAGAAATGTGGCAATCATTAAAGATTATCGAGCAGGCTTTAAAGAATATGCCTACTGATGGGCCTACACACGCCAACATCCCTGATTTTTATTTACCACCCAAACAAGAAGTTTATAATAATATGGAAGCGCTTATCTATCACTTTAAAATAGTGATGGGTGAGACCGATATTCCTGCCGGAGAAGTATATCATTGTGTAGAAGGTGGCAACGGCGAGTTAGGTTTTTATTTGGTTAGCGATGGAGGCAGAACACCTTATCGTTTGCATTTCCGCAGACCATGTTTTATTTACTATCAGGCATATCCTGAAATGATAAAAGGAAGTATGTTAAGTGATGCGATTATAACCATGAGTAGTATGAACGTAATTGCAGGCGAACTGGATGCGTAGCATAATTAAAAATGAAAAAGTAATAATTTAAAAGGGAAATACTTTTGAATTACAAATTAAAATTGTTCTTTGATTTTGGAGTATAAAAGAGAAATAAAAAAATGGACAGTTGATTTTTCTGTTTCTATTGTTAAGTTAACAAGAGAATTGGAAAATAAAGGAATCCCGTTTTCAATTATTAATCAAGTATTAAGATCCGGAACTTCTATTGGTGCAAATGTGCATGAAGGAAAATCTAGTTCTTCAGAACGAGAATTAATTAGATATTTGTCCATTTCTCTTAAATCTGCAAATGAAACTGAATATTGGTTGAAAATAATTAGAGAAGCATATTCCTTTGAGTCGGAAAAACTAAATGAATGTGAAAAGGAATTAGGTGAGATTCAAAAAGTAATAGCTTCAATTATAATAAAATTGAAAAACAAACAGAAAGTAATTAAGAATTAGCTTTTAAATTTTTAATTATAAATTATGAATTAGATGGGAAGTCAAGTACACGGAGCACAACATTTTGATAAGGAAAAAAGAAAGGCTCTTCACTTTGGTGAAAATGCCATGATTGCTGCGCAGGAAATAGTGGCGCGTTATCCTGCCGATAAAAAGAAGTCTGCTGTTATTCCTGTTTTACATATTGCACAAGCTGAATTTGGCGGATGGCTTAGTCCGGAAGCAATGGATTATGTAGCTGAGTTTTTAAAAATAAAACCTGTTGAGGTTTTTGAAGTGGCATCTTTCTATTCTATGTTCAACCTAAAACCGGTTGGTAAATGTACCTTGGAAGTTTGTCGTACTTCTTCTTGCTGGTTATGCGGAGCAGAGGATATTGTAAAATATATTGAGAAAAAATTAAATATTAAAGACGGAGAAACTACCAAAGATGGCATGTTTACCTTGAAGACGGTTGAGTGTTTAGGTTCTTGCGGCACTGCACCTATGTTACAATGCGGTGCATCGTTTCATGAGAATTTAACCTTTGAGAAAGTAGATTCTTTAATTGAGAAATATAAATCAGAAGGAAGACAAAGAAGTTATACAGATTTAGATTATCAAAATACATTATAAAAATGGTGCAGATTATTGATATAAAACCCCTTCCACAATACAAACTTCATGTAAAGTATAATGATGGAGTTGAGGGGGATATTGATTTATCGGGAATTGTGGGTAAGGGTGTTTTCGAAAAGTTTAAAGATGTATCGTTTTTTAATAATGTTAGAATCGGGGAGTTTGGTGCACCTACGTGGGATGATGAGTTGGATATAGATCCGCTAAATCCTTATTTGATAATTACAGGTAAAACGTTCGAACAGTTTGTTTCAGAAAATAAAAGCAAAGCGTAATGCCTGTAATTAGTTCGTTCTATGGAATTTTGATTTATATGTTTTGGAATGAGCATAATCCACCACATTTTCATGTGAAGTATGCAGAGTTCAAGGCATTGATAAATATCAAGGATTTTTCGTTGATGGAGGGTTCGCTTCCGCCAAAAGCATTAGCTTTGGTTGTTGAATGGGCATCTATCCATCAAAAAGAATTATTAGAAAACTGGGAGAAAGGCAAAAAAGATCAATCATTTAATAAAATAGAGCCTTTAAGATAATGGGCAAAAAACTTTTAATACATAACGACCACGTTCCAAACATTCACACGCTTGATGTGTATCGTGCGCATGGCGGATATGCTTCTGTGGAGAAAGCTTTAAAAACCATGACGCCTGAGCAGGTAACCGAAGAGGTTAAAAAATCGGGCTTGCGTGGGCGTGGTGGTGCGGGTTTCCCAACCGGATTAAAATGGTCATTTCTGGCAAAGCCCGAAGGTGTGCCTCGTTACTTGGTTTGCAATGCCGACGAATCTGAACCCGGTACTTTTAAAGACCGTTATTTAATGGAGCGTCATCCTCATGCTTTAATTGAGGGAATGATTACAGCTTCTTATGCGTTGGGTGCCCGTAATTCATACATATACATTCGCGGAGAATATTTTTATGTACACCGTATTTTAGAAAAAGCTATTAAAGAAGCTTACGCTGCCGGTTGGCTTGGAGAAAATATTTTAGGTACTAATTACTCGCTTGATTTGCATATGCAGATTGGTGCAGGTGCATATATCTGCGGAGAAGAAACCGCTTTATTAGAATCACTGGAAGGTAAACGTGGTAACCCGCGCATTAAACCTCCATTCCCTGCCATAGCAGGTTTATGGGGTTGTCCTACCGTTGTTAATAATGTAGAGACCATTGCTGCTGTTGTTCCTATCGTAAACAATGGGGGAGAAGAGTATGCTAAAATCGGTGTTGGTAAATCAACCGGAACAAAATTAATTTCTGCTTCGGGGCATATCAACAAACCCGGTGTGTATGAATTGGAACTAGGTTTACCCGTTGAAGAATTTATTTTTAGCGAAGAATATTGCGGAGGTATTCGCAATGGGAAGAAACTGAAAGCAGTTGTGGCAGGAGGTTCTTCGGTTCCTATTCTTCCGGCTGAATTGATATTAAAAACTGCTAAAGGCGAACCTCGCTTAATGACTTATGAAAGCTTAGGTGATGGTGGGTTCATTACAGGAACTATGTTGGGTTCAGGTGGTTTTATTGTAATGGATGAAGATACCAGCATTGTGAAGAACCTGTATACATTCACCCGTTTTTATCATCATGAGTCTTGCGGACAATGCTCTCCCTGCCGTGAAGGAACAGGTTGGATGGAGAAAATATTACAGAAGTTTATTAATGGAACAGCTAACGAAAGTGATGTTGATTTGTTGTGGGATATACAAAGCAAGATAGAAGGAAAAACTATTTGTCCTTTGGGCGAAGCTGCTGCATGGCCTGTGGCTGCTGCTATACGCCACTTTAAACAAGAGTTTATTGATATTGCAAAGAAGAAAAAGTTTGATGACGTAAGTCATTACAGTAGGTTAAATAAAAATGTTGTTGCCTAAATGAAAGTTACTATAGACGGAATAGAAATAGACGTACCCAAAGGAACCACCATACTGCAAGCTGCACGTATGATTGGCCCTAAGGTGGCACCTCCGGCCATGTGTTATTACACAAAGCTGAAAACAAGCGGTGGCTATTGCCGTACCTGTATTGTGAAGGTAACTAAAGGAAGCACTGCAAACCCTACGCCTATGCCAAAGCCAGTTGCTTCTTGCCGTACAGAGGTGATGGATGGTATGGAAGTACAAAATTTTACTTCACCTGATTTATTAGAGGCAAGAAAAGGTGTTGTGGAGTTTTTATTGATTAATCATCCACTTGATTGCCCTGTTTGCGACCAGGCAGGTGAGTGTCATTTACAGGATTTAGGTTATAACAATGGTTCTGTAAAAACACGTTATGAGTTTAAGCGCCGTGAGTTTGATATGATTGATATTGGAAAATATATCAAGCTTCACATGACACGTTGTATTATGTGTTTCCGTTGTGTAAAGGTTGCCGACCAGATTACCAATAACCGTGTGCATGGTGTTATGCACCGTGGCGATGCCGCAGAGATTTCTACCTATATAGAGAATGTAATTGAAAATGATTTTTCGGGTAACGTGATAGATGTTTGTCCGGTTGGTGCGTTGACGGATAAAACTTTCCGATTTAAACAACGTGTATGGTTTACCAAACCGGTTGAAGCGCATCGTAAGTGCGATAAATGCAGTGGTAAGGTTCGTTTATGGTTTAAAGGAGAAGATGTATTGCGCGTAACAGCCCGTAAAGACCAGTGGGGCGAAGCAGAAGATTTTATTTGCAACGATTGTCGTTTTGAGCATAAGAGAAAATCAGATTGGGTAATTGAAGGACCATCTCCAATTTCTCATCACTCAGTTATTTCACAGAATCAGTACGAACACTTAAATGAAAAAGAAGTAGAGATACTAAAACATCAAAAGGCATTAGGTTTTATGAATTATGATAAACGTCCCTAAAGTATGTTAGCATTTGTAATATATAAAGCTGTTTTATGCGTAATCATCTTCGCTATCTCTTTGGGCGTGGCGGCATACTCAACCTGGTGGGAACGTAAGTTCGCTTCTTTTCTGCAAGACCGTGTGGGTCCAAACAGAGCAGGTCCGTTTGGTTTATTGCAACCTTTAGCTGATGGTGGTAAGATGTTCTTTAAAGAAGAAATCATCCCAAATGTTTCCAATAAATTCCTTTTCATATTAGGTCCTTGTTTGTTTATGGTTACTGCCTGTATGACTTCGGTTGTAATTCCATGGGGTAAAGATTTTATGATGGGCGGAAGAAATTTTGCCTTTCAAATTACTGACATAAATATTGGTGTATTGTATTTACTGGGAGTTGTTTCTATCGGTGTGTATGGCATTATGATTGGCGGATGGGCATCTAACAATAAGTTTGCTTTACTGGGTGCTATTCGCGCATCATCGCAAATGATTAGTTACGAAATTGCCATGGGTATTGCCGTTATTGCGTTAATAATTACTTCGGGCGGCACACTAAGCCTACATGAAATTGTAGAAAAACAAGATGCAGGCGTTTGCAATTTTGTTTATCAGCCCTTAGGCTTCTTAATATTCTTTATCTGTGCATTGGCAGAAACAAACCGTGCCCCTTTTGACTTAGCAGAATGTGAAAGTGAGTTAGTGGGTGGTTATCACACAGAGTATTCTTCTATGAAATTAGGATTGTATTTGTTTGCTGAGTACATCAATATGTTTATTTCATCAGCGGTAATGGCAGCTTTTTATTTTGGTGGATACAACTTTCCATTCGCTCACGAACTATATAACGCCATGGGCTTACAAGAAGGTTCTATCTGGATTTCGTTAATTGGCTTCGGAGCTTACTTTACAAAAATCGTATTATTCATCTGTTTGTTTATGTGGGTTCGTTGGACGCTGCCTCGTTTCCGCTACGACCAGTTAATGAATTTAGGTTGGAAGGTCTTAATTCCATTATCTTTAGTGAACTTAGCAATAACAACAGTGGTAGCGTATTATTTTAATAAATAATTAAATGGCTTTACAACTTACGAATAGAAGCAAAGTAGTTTCAAATAAAGAGCAATCCGCTATGGAGAAACTTTATTTGCCTGCTGTTTTCAAAGGAATGAGCATTACGCTTAGTCACCTTTTTAAGAAGTCTGCTACTATCCGTTACCCTGAGCAAAAACGAATCATGGCACCTGTATATCGCGGGCAACATGTTTTAAAGCGCGATGATAATGGAGCAGAGCGTTGCACTTCTTGCGGTATGTGTGCGGTTGCTTGTCCTGCCGAAGCGATTACCATGGAGAGTGCCGAGCGCAAAAAAGGAGAAGAGCATTTATACCGTGAAGAAAAATATGCTGCTAAGTATGAAATAAATATGCTGCGTTGTGTTTTTTGTGGTTTGTGCGAAGAAGCTTGTCCGAAAGAAGCTATTTTCTTAACCGACAGAATTGTGGATACTGAATTTGAGCGTGAAGATTTTATTTACGGAAAAGATAAGTTGGTAGAGAAGATGACGGAAAGGATAGATGTTACAAAACGTCAAACACCTGAAGTATTAGAATTTAAAAAAACACCCGGATTGAAGCATAACGAACTTTTTGACGGCAAGAAACTAAAAGAAAAACATTAATCATTATATGTTAGGATATACAATTACTCAGTGGCTTTTCGGAATACTTTCGTTTCTTGCTATTATGTTTGCCCTTATGGTAGTGTTTACACGTAATCCGGTAAACAGTGTGTTGTATTTGGTGCTAACTTTCTTTTGTATTGCAGGTCATTACTTGGTGCTAAACGCGCAATTCTTAGCAGTAGTGCATATAGTAGTTTATGCAGGAGCAATTATGGTACTGTTTCTATTTGTAATCATGCTAATGAATTTGAATGAAGATACTGAACCACAAAAAACACTTATCTCAAAAATTATTGCAGGTTGTATTGGCGGAGTTCTATTGGTTGTTTTGGTAGGCAGTTTAAAAGGTGCAGAGCAATTACAATTACATCAGGCGGGTGCCTCACAAATAGGTTTGGTAAAGAATTTAGGTAAGGTTTTATTCGGTGAGTTTTTATTCCCTTTTGAAATAGCATCTGTTTTATTATTGGCGGCTATGGTGGGTGCAATTATGTTAGGCAAAAAAGAAATTAAATAAGATATGATTAATACGATTCCAATTAACTATTACATCATGCTTAGCACCATCCTGTTTATTATAGGTGCGGTAGGTGTTATGGCCCGCAGAAATGCCATTATTGTTTTTATGTGCATTGAGTTAATGCTGAATGCGGTTAATCTTTTATTGGTGGCTTTTTCTACCTTGCATAATGATGCAAACGGACAAGTATTTGTATTCTTTATTATGGCAGTGGCTGCAGCTGAGGTTGCGGTTGGACTTGCCATTTTGAGTATGATTTACAGAAACATTAAAAGTATTGATATTGATTTGTTAAGTAAGCTAAAGCATTGATGGTGAATTGACGATTTTTGGATTGACGATTTGGTTATTTAAAGTCGCAATCTGAAATCAATAAATTGTAAATAATGAAATTGTAAATGATAGTATGATAAAGTTAATTGGTCTTGTTCCTCTGTTTCCGTTGATTGGTTTTGTAATCAATGGGTTCTTTGGTAAGAAAATGAGCAAAAGTATGTCGGGTGTCATTGCCTGCATTTCTGTACTGGCTTCTTTTATTGTTGCTGTTTTAATTTTTATGGAGGTTAGCGCTTCGCAGCAAAAATCAAATGTGGTTGAACTATTTTCTTGGATTAACTCTGGCACGCTTAAAATCCCTTTCTCGTTTTTAGTTGACCCTCTTTCTTGCTTATTCTTACTTATCATTACAGGTATCGGATTTTTAATTCATGTATATTCTACCGGATATATGCATGAGGACGAAGGCTTCTCGCGCTTCTTTACCTACCTAAATTTATTTATCTTCTTTATGTTATTGCTGGTTCTTGGCAATAACTACCTGATAATGTTTGTGGGTTGGGAGGGCGTTGGTTTGTGCTCGTATCTGCTTATTGGCTTTTGGTTTAAGAACGATGCTTATAACAAAGCTGCCAATAAAGCTTTTATAATGAACCGCATTGGTGATTTAGGTTTTCTTTTAGGCATCATCTTAATCTTTGTGAATTTTGGTAGCATTACTTTTGGCGAAGTATTTAGCAAAGCCGCTTCTGTTCCAACAGCTACCGTTACTGCAATTGCTCTTTTATTATTTGTCGGCGCTATGGGCAAAAGCGCACAGCTACCACTTTATACTTGGTTACCCGATGCGATGGCGGGTCCGACTCCCGTATCTGCTTTAATACATGCCGCAACCATGGTTACTGCCGGAATTTATATGGTGGTTCGTTCAAATGTATTTTATTCCATATCAGAAACCGCCAGTGAGTTTGTAGCTGTAGTTGGTGCTCTTACTGCTTTGTTTGCAGCGGTTATTGCCCTTCTTCAAACCGATATTAAAAAGGTATTGG
>CAJCJB010000320.1 GCA_903970545.1 Candidatus Saccharimonadota bacterium
CGAAATTCCGGGCACCACCCGAGATACGATTGAAGATGAAATAACCATTGAAGGAGTTCTTTTCCGCTTTATAGATACAGCCGGTATACGCGATACTACGGATGTAATAGAACAAATTGGAGTAAACAAAGCCTTACAGGCCATGCAAAAATCGGCTATCGTAATTTATTTGTTTGATGCGCATGAGCTTAGCAAGCAGGATTTGATACTGGAAACCCAAAAAATAAAAGAACACATAGGCAACTCGCAACTGCTGATGGTGTGCAATAAAATTGATACCGAAGATTTGAACGAGCTGCAAAAAGAGTACAGCGATTTGGATAACGTGCTCTACATCTCTGCCAAAACGCATTTGTATATTGATGATTTAAAAACCAAACTGGTAGCCCTGTTTGATAACCGCACCGTAAATATAACCGAAACTGTTGTTACTAATGCCCGCCATGCCGATGCCCTGCGCAAAGCCAACAGCAATTTATACCGCGTTATAGAAGGCCTAAGCAACAATATACAAACCGATTTGCTGGCACAGGATATACGCTATGCCTTAGATGCCTTGGGAATCATTACAGGTGAGGTGACAACCGAAGATTTGCTTGCAAACATATTTGGTAAGTTCTGTATCGGCAAATAATTTGCTCGTAACAGATCTCAATCAATCGCACAAAATCATACTACTATCTTGGCTTACAACCCTTTAAGGCAAAGGGACACAGCGATTCATTACTAATCATTACGAGTTAGTAATAGCGAATTTGTATCTCTATTGTACTTCGGAGACACGGTTTGTACCGTTTTGTATCTCGCCGAAATCTGCACTCTTTTTTGAAACATTAGAAACATTAGAGTTACAGAAATTAATAAAGGCTCTGCTACAAAATCAGAGTTGAAAGTAGATAAGGTAATCGGTGCATTGGATAAAGCGATTAAATCTGCAAAAAAAGCAGAGAAGCCTGTAAATGATGTAGTCTTTAACTTCATGTCTACTTTGGTCGGCAAATTAAATATGAATTATTTCCGCGCAATAGAAACGGGGTTAAAACTAAATGAATCAACAAAGGAGGAAATTGCCAACGCAGAGTTAACTTGCAAATATGCATGGGATCAGGTTTCAAGGGGTTTAGATGAATTTAAACTACATCTTTTTAAACTTTGTAAAAATGGTAAATGGATTCTTGCGAGAGCGATACTTGCGGAATTTGAAACTGCACTTACTAAATTTTTATTTCGCCAATTTTCCTATGATAACGTAAAATGGTTTGTTGATGATAGCATAAAGACCAAAGGTTATTTAGAAACAAAGTACCTTCCACAGTTTGGGGTTCTTTATAACAAAGTAAAGCGTGAAGTTAAAATCCACCCTGAATTAGTTACTGACAAAGCAGTTAAAATATTTTATGAGAACATAAGGAACATGGGTGAACTCGGTTTGGCTCTTGTTGAACAATTAAGGGAAGATATTTATAATAAGAAGTATAGAGAGGCGTGGGACAAATATTCGGTGCCTACATTAACCATAGATGATGCTTTCAAGGATTCTGAGTCTCGCGAAGTAGGTTTATGCAAACTGATAGAGTTATTTGTTTTTGATTGGTCTGATGATGGTACAAAACCGGAATTAACTTTTATGCAAAACTGGAAAGAGGAAGGTAAAAAAGGCAAAAAAGGTTCGGGGCTGAAACGATTATTGGGAGCTTGGCTTGATGCCTGCGATAGAAAAGGATTGCTGAATCAAAATTTGAGTGACACAGAGCGCGCATTGGCTGTACTTAATTTTTTTGGCTTAGATGCTAATGATGAAAACGATGTTAGGGAAATGATTGGTAAAAAAATGAAGGACTCCAATTATGTGGAGAAATTTGAGAACTGGTAATATTGTGATTATAATCCTTACTCCCGCATTTTAAGCCCTGGTTATGCCAGGGCTTTTTGCTTCTGCTGTTACTGTTGGATATTATAATTTTATTACATTTATATTCTCAAACTGGATATTACTATCATTAAAAAGTTATGACAGAGAAGGAAATAGCACTAAGTATTAACCCCCGATTTCCTGGAGTATACGCCCCTACAACCGCTCCTACAAGATTGGTTTTTGAAGATGAATCATATAAAGTAGGTTTTTTTCAACATACAAAAGATTCAGATTTTTTAGGGAAAGAAAATAAATTTACATTTATCGAGTTCAGCAATGCGCAAAACTATAGGTCAACGCAAAACTCTAAATATGTAACAATAATTAATGGTAATAAGCTTAAAACTGTTATCCATCCTGATAAGGCAGATAGGTTAAATGAGAAATTGTTAGCTTTCGATCCGGAGAAATTCATGCAGATGGCAATCGATGCAATGAAACTTTCCGTGAACGAACCAAGAGAAGATGGTAAAATTAGTCCTTTAGTAGGTGCGGTACTTATTAAGAAGGATGGCACTGTAGAGACAGCGAGCAGGGGTGAACTACGTTTTGGTGACCACGCTGAGTTTACTCTACTGGAACGCAAAAACCGCTCTACTTCTTTGGATGGTTCCATTTTGTTTGCCACTCTTGAACCTTGTGCGCCTGGTGCTCGTAAACATCCTAAATTAGGCTGCGCTGAACGAATTTTTAATGCTCGCATTAAGGAAGTTTGGATTGGCATTGAAGACCCTGACCCTGATGTTGATAGAAAGGGGATTAAATATCTTCAGGAGAATGGTATTAAAGTTAAAATGTTTTACCCCGAATTTCAAAAAATAATAAGGGACAAAAATAAAGGATTTCTAAAGCAAGCATTGGAGCGAGCAGAAGAGCGGGAAGAGAATAAAAAGATATTACTTTCCAATTTTGAAAATGTAGTTGCAGGTGCAGATATATCTTTACTATCTGATGAAGCAATTCAACTTTATATAGATAAAGCTAAATTAAATTTTAAGATTAATTCCGCTGAACTTTGGCATCATTTTGAATTAAACGGGATCGTAGAAAAAGAAAACGTTAAGGACAAAAGCATATTTAAACCTACAGGATTCGGAATTTTATTATTTGGGAAACAACCCAGAGATGTGTACTCTCAATCTGTTGTAAAAACCAAATTCAAAGAAGGAAATAAGGCATCTACTCCTTTAGACTTTGAACAACCGCTGGTAATGCTACCGTTTGAAATAGAAAAATGGTTAGTGAATACTTTGAAATCCGGAGTTAGCCGTGAACAATTTGAACGTAAAACTTCCAGTGCTTTCCCTATTGAACCTCTTCGTGAAGCAATTATTAATGCCTTAGTTCATCGGGACTATGATTTAAAAGGGGCAAAAACCTTCATTGAAATAGATGACGATAAAATTGTCATTAAAAGCGCGGGGTTACCTGTAGACCCTATTTCATTGGACGATGTTAAAGGGTTTCAGGCATCTTCTTTAAGCCGCAACCCTAAACTTACATATATCTTTAGCAAAATGGGGTTAATGGAGGAATCTGAACTTGGAATGGAAACATTCAAAAATATGCAGCAAGATCATGGTTTACCTCTTCCTGAATATACTTATACGGCTCCATATCTTTCATTAACTTTTTCTCGTAGTTTGAAAGCTGTTAGAAAAACTTCTATTAATAAGGAAACTATTGCAAAATTAAATGATGAAGAACTTAAAGGTTATGAATGGGTAAAATCAAAAGGAGAAGTGTCTCGTAAAGAGTATGCAAATCATTTTGATTATGATGAAAGGAAAGCTTCCCGGCATCTCTCTAAGATGCGTAGTTTAGAACTGGTAGGTGACAACCACGTTCCTTTAACTTCTCGTAACTATAAATATGTTTACAATAATTAGAATCTAAATGATAGACATATTCATGGACATAGTGTCTATGATGGTAGAGATAAATGTGTTATTATAAGTGGTCATAGACATTATCATAGACATTATGTCTATGATAGAGTAACTGCTAACCTTATATAAACTAATCATACCCAAATTACAGGTAATTACTATTATAGAAAGGTTAGATTCGTAAAGTGGCGAGAATGTATAGTGATAATTTCTCCTGTTATTTCGCCATTTCGAGTCCGTTGTCATCTGTTCATAAAGATTACGAAATAGTATTATCTCCTTTTGTACTTCGTTTGTACTTTTGCTTTAAAAAGAGTTCAGAAGGGTTAAGTAAATCAATAAGATAGAAAGTGGCGAATATTCTGTATCGGAAAGTAACTACCACAAACTAAACAATTAACAAACTTATTGAAAACCGCTAAAAGCCTATTAAATTAGGCTTTTTTGTTCATTAGTAGTTTAAACAATTATGATTATTTAGCCGTTAGATGCAGCTTGTAAACAAGCGAAATAGCCGTTATCTATTTAAATAATACTTATCTTAATAAACAAGCAAAGGGCTTTTGTGTATACTGAATTTAAAATAAAAGTATTTTACTAAATTTGTTTCCAAATGAAAAAGTGCTTTGCAATAATAGGTTGCCTTAGTATATGGATGGTAAACACGCATGCACAAAACCTGATTATACTAACATGGCCTCAGGCAGAGAAAGACTCTTTTCGCACAGGCAAAAGTTATTATGATGCAGCCATGTATGATTTGGCAGCTCCTATTTTCATAAACTTACAAAAGAAACACCCCAAAGAGGTTTACCTGCAATATGCCGCCGGCGTATCTGCACTTGAACGTAGTGATCTGTGTGCCTTAGCCCTTGATTTGCTGCAACAGGCAAATACTAATAAAGTAAACCTAGATGAAGCGCCGTATAATCTGGCAAGGGCTCAACTGCTTAATTACAAATTTGATGAAGCACTTGCTACCCTTAATCAAATGGAGACTGCTAAGAAGCCTATTGCTAAAGATTTGAAAGAGAAGGTAGACTTACTGAAAATATATTGCAACAATGCCAAAGCATTTGTAGCAAACCCTATTCAGGCAAAGATTGAGAATTTAGGCAGTCCGCCTAACACGGGAGCATCGGAATACGTTCCGGTGGTATCTGCCGATGAGGAAACGATGGTGTACACTTATGCAGGCGATTCTTCCATTGGCGGTTTGCGAAAAAAGACAGATGATGAGCTTACCTATGCCCGCTATTTTGAGGATGTTTATATTACCAAAAAAGTAAAAGGAGTATGGAACCCGGGCAGAAATATTGGAGTTACTATTAATACAGTTGAAAATGATGCCGCTGTTTCCATTTCGCCCGACGGGCACATGCTTTTTACTTACCGAGATGATGGCAACAATGGTGGTGACCTTTATGTAAGCTACCTGCAGGGTAATGATTGGGGTTTCCCTATTCCTTTAATGGGTGATATTAATCGCGGAGATACCTGGGAAGGCAGTTGCAGCATTAGTGCCGATGGAAAAACGCTCTATTTTG
The DNA here is from genome assembly GCA_903970545.1 of Candidatus Saccharimonadota bacterium. Lineage (GTDB taxonomy): Bacteria > Bacteroidota > Bacteroidia > B-17B0 > Aurantibacillaceae > PALSA-968. Next base: position 5,352 of record CAJCJB010000320.1, read on the forward strand.
CCAGCACCAGAAAGGGGGGCTTTGGCGGCAGAGACTTATATACAGCCACTCGAATGAGTGATGGTAGTTGGGATAAGGTAACAAACATGGGTCCTAAAATAAATACCAAATACGATGAAGATGCTCCTTTTATACATCCCGATGGCAGGCTGTTGATATATAGCAGCAATGGCGAAAAGAGTATGGGCAATTACGATATTTTTAAAACCATTTATAACCCCAAAGATACTGCTTGGAGTGCGCCCGAAAACATGGGCTATCCCATCAATACACCCGACAGAGACAGTTATTATGTGCTTTCTGCCAGCGGAGAGCGCGGTTATTACTCATCAGGTAAAACAGGCGGACAGGGCTTGCAGGATATTTATATGGTAACACCCGGCATACTAAACTACAAACCTGTTTTGCTGGTTGTTAAAGGTATTGCTACCGCTAAAGGACAACCCGTAGAAGCTAATATAGTGGCAAGTACCGCTGGTGATGCAGAGATTTTCAGTCTGGCTGCTTCCAACTCGGCAGATGGTAAATACCTGCTTAGCTTAAAAGAAGGCGATAATTATATACTCACTTTTTCTTTAAAAGATTACCCCAATAAAGTATATGAAGTAAAGGGGAAAAACCTGCAAGGGTATACCGAGGAGATTATTAACGTTGATTTTTCTGATACCACCAAAGCCGTTGCAAGTACCCCTGTACAAGATACTACAGTTAAAAAAACAAGCCAGCCTTTAAAAGAACAAACTGCCGAAGGACTTTATTTCCGTATACAAATTGCAGCCTACGAGCATCCGCAAAACTACGATGCACCTCCTAAACTATTGGCACTGGGGAAAGTTGAAAGACTTGAACTTACAGATGGTATATACCGCATTACCATAGGGGGCGATTTTAATACGTTTGCCGCCGCCGAAGATTTTTTAAAAAAGGTACGCGAGACAGGGCAAAAAGATAGTTTTATAACCGGCGTATATAAAGGCAAACGCGCCTATTTAGACGATTTAGCCAAGCAAGGTGTTTTAAAGCAATAGCCCCGGTACTCTAAAAGCATTCTATGCAGTAATGAGCTTAAAAAGCAATGTTCTATACCGGAACACTCCAAATGAAAAACACCTATAAACCAAACGTTTATAGGTGTTTTTTTTAAACAAAACTTTACTTCTTAATAATACTTTATATTACCTTACAATAACCAGCCTTTTATTTACAACACCATCCTCGCTTATAATACTTACATTATAAACACCTACATTTAAAGTACTTCCGTCTACATCAGCTTTTCCTTTAGTAATGGTTTGACTTAGCACTAATTTACCATTTATATCGTAGATAGTACATTGCATATTATCATTTGTATTGGTTACAATACTAAACATGCCATTGTTTGGGTTGGGGTATATCTCTAATTGGTTGTTGTTTGAATAGGTTGCTATTCCTACAGGATTAATAAGATAACAACGGCTGGTATCCGTGCAGTTGTTTTGAGTTATAATCACCTCGTATGCAAGATTTACTAATCCTACCGTAAATGTTTGAGTAGTAGGTTCACTATTAGCAAAATTATCACAGTCTTTCCATTGATAAGTGGCAGGAGAAGCATTAGCTGTTAAAGTAAAGATTCCAGCTGTTTCAGCAATAGTAATACTCGTATCAGGCATTGGATTTACGGTTATAGCTTGTGTAAGCATAGCCTTACAACCGTTTAGACCAGTTCCTGTAACGGTATAGGTAGTAGTTACAGTAGGGGTTTGACTAATAGTAGTTGTAGTTGCATTTGTATTCCATGTATAGGTAGTAGCAGTTCCGCTAACAGTTAGAGTTGCTACAGTTCCTGCGCAAATAGTATAATTACTTGCCGTTACACTTAATGTTGGTAATGGGTTAACATTTAGTGTTACAATAACCAAGCTATCATACAGATTTGCTGTTTGAAGCGTATCATAAAACACACCTGCTGTATCATGAAAATAAGTGCCGATTTTAAAAGTGTCTCCTGCGCAAATAGCAGCAGTAATAAGATTAGTAGGCAGCACCCGTATCATAGTAGAGTCTACATAATAGTTGTTGTTTACACTTGCGGTATTCGTTGGGCTTATCATTACCCCCCTTACACTATCCATACCATAGTTGGGGATATCTACAAATATATTGTAACTACCATTATTTACATTATTAAAAGAGTAATTCCCTAAACTATCGCTAGTAGTGCGTGCAGCACAACCTCCGCCCGGGTTCTTACCCAGCTTCACATCTATACCTTTTAAGGGTGCTCCCATTACCTGATTATGCCCGTTGTTTGCCAAACGCATTCCAAAACCACCTATCTGACTAATGTTACCTGTAATAACACCAGTTCCTGTGGGCGTTGCTATCTGAATTACTTTAATATTAAATCCGGTATCGTTACCACCGACGCAGGTATGATGATTGATGACAAGTGCCGAATCCCACTGATAAGCAGTTCTTCTAAACGTATTTGTAGAATCAGCATAATAAGTACCAGCTGAGTTTTTATAAATACTAATATTAGTATCGGCAATAGCTTTTATGTAATAGCTGCCATAGTACAAATTTGGGAATGTATATTTACCATTAGTACCGGTAAGGTTATCAATTAGTGTAGTATCAAGTTGCCCTACATTAGTGGTTTTTTTCTGAAACAAATACACCTTGCCATTTGTAATAGAAACACTGTTAGAATCAGTTACTAAACCACTTAGGCTATCTCCTGCTCTAACATAAACATAGGCAAAAGAGTTTGATTGAACTATACAATTAAAATGATCTGAAACGGTTAAAGAAAATATATCAGGGGTGCCCGTTGTTACGGTTGAAAGTATTACAGTTGTATCAGGATTAACACTTATAGTAGTATCGAGTGGGAAGGCCGTTGCCGTTGTATACATATATTTATAGGGTGCCGTACCTCCACTAACTACACTTTGTACCGGAGCAGGTTGCCCCTGGCAATATGTTGAACCAGTTACGAAAGTTGAAGAAGCCGAAACTATGGTAGGAGATGGATGAATAGTAATTATTTGCGTAACAGAGTCTAAAAAATAACTCTGGTTAGTACCATTGTAGGTGACCATAGTTAGGGTATAAGTACCAGGACTAGTAGGATTAAAGGAACACGGTCCACTAAGGTTATAAGTATTATTACCAGTAACAAGACTGTCATGCATAGTTGTACCAAGCGCATACCACTGTGCAAAGTACCCATTAGTAGATGTATTATATAAAGTAATGGTATTACCCGTACAAAAACCTGAACCTGCCTGTGCAGAATCAACAAAACTAACCGGTGTTGGGTTAAGCATGTTAAACCTCCATGTAGTGCCAATAGAACTTGGCATACCCCCTATCCCACCATTGTGTCCATTTAACCTACTTCCCCCATCATTACGGGTACCCGAAGAGTAAATATCACCGTTAAAGTATGCCAGATTAAAAGATGAGGGGTTAGGACTGCCATACGATTCATAACTTATATTTGATCCACCTGTAGAATGCAACACGGTATCTCTGCCATTAATTTTACCATAATAATAAACCGAAGGGGTGCCACCGCTACCTGAGCTTGTAGTTTGTATCCAAAGCTTGCCATTTGCTGTTTGCAAATCGTTAATATTACTCCAATTATACATTACGTTATCATACGTACTGTCAGTTAAATGAGTCCAGGTTGGTGTAAGTCCTATACTATCAGCGGTATACCAAAGCGCATAACCTCCGCTACCATAATTAGTGGGATTAGATATACCTGCAACTAATGTATTATTATATATTTCCAAGGCTGTAAACAGAGCCGAAGAATATGTTGAACCTATTTTGTTTTGAATATGAGCTGCCGTTAAAACAGTACTCCATGTACTGCCGCCATTGTTGGTACGCAAAATCATACCGCCACTATCAGCACTATTAACCGCTACGTACAAGTAATTGCCCCAGGTTATGGTAGCATAGGTAGCAGTAACCCCTGACGCATGATTAAAATTATAAGCGTTAATCCAGGTGGGGGTTGCAGTTCCTGTTAACGTAGCACGGGCTTTCCAAACAGATACATCATTATATAATCCACTATCATTAAGTCCAGGGCTTACAAAAGCATAAATAGTATCGTTGCTTCCGGTAGGTGCATATAATGCCATATTTGAAATGGAAGCCTGATTATTTATAGTTAACCGATTATTGACAGGCAAAGTACTGTAAGCTAAAGTGTCGTATACAACATAGTTGGTTGTATCATACCGATAAACCTTTGGTACTAGTCCCAGACTATCATTACTATAAACACTCGAGCCAAGAAACAAATACTTGCTATTAGCTATCATGCTCGAAATACCTGTTTGATTTGCCACTGGCCATACATTACTTAAACCTACTTGTGGGGTAACAGCAGCGGTAGTTGTATCTCCGGTTTTGGTAGCATATAAAAACGGACGACCAGTACTGCTATCGCCTGCAATATAAAGCTTGTTGTTAAAGGGTTGTATCAGGTTAAAAGCGGTTGTATAACCATTAAACCCGTAGGGTACGCTATTCTGCCAGTTATCTTGTGCGTTTACTAAATAGCTTGTTAGTATACCTAGTGTAAATAATACTTTCTTCATGAGATTTTAATTTCTGGCTAAGATAAGTAAAACAGTAAAACCCAATGTTAAATTAACATTAACTCTTTAATAATCACGAAAACATTTTTTCGTAATGTTATATATAAAGGTAATAGAAACACAAGCGTGAGGAATATATTTATGGGGTTCAAATATAGTTTATGTAAATGTTAGTTCTGATTATGATAATGCCAGTTTAAAGTTAATGGATGCTTTGGGCAGAGAAGTATTATCTCAGAATATGAACTCTTCTAATATCAATTCTATAAACACATCTACGCTAACCTCAGGTATGTATTTAGTAATTATTGATAACGGAAATGGAGGCGTAAGTAAAACAAAAATTACTATTCAGAAATAAAAAAATTACTTTTCCTTAATACCAAAAAACTCGTTGTAGCTAACTTCCTTGTTGTTTAGTTTATATTTGCTCTTAAACAAGTTCAGTATTTTATTGTAGTAAAGTCCGTCGTATATTTTCTCTAACTGCTTCTCGTCTTTTAAAAGAGTTACAGCAGTTTTTTCTACTTCTGCCTCATCAGGTACTTGTCCGTAGCGTGCAAAATGACTTTTTACAAAACGCTTGGCTTCTTCGGTAGCTTCATCAGCAGTAACGGTAAGGTTGTTGTTTTTTATGATTTTGTTTTCAATCAGCTTCCATTTCATAGAGCGCCCCCAAGAACCAAACTCTTCATTTAGTTGTTCCATAGTAACTGGCTTGTCGTTAGAAGCAACTATCCAGCGCTTTAAAAACTCTTCGGGCAAGGCAGGGTTAATGGTATCTATTAAAGTCTTTTCTACTTCGGTAAAAAACTTACGGTCGCTGTCCTGCACAAACATAGAAGCCAGTTCTTGTTTTACTTTCTCTCTGAATTCTTCTTCTGTTTTTATAGAACCATCATGATAAACTTTATTAAAAAGTTCTTCATTCATCTCCGCATCGTCCATACGGGCAATGTTCTTAATGTTAAGTTGTAAGTTACAATTTAACGTTTCCGCTACTTCTTTATCTATACCTAAAGTAACAGATAGTTCAACAGGCTCTGCGTAAAGCTCTTTGCAGTTAATAACTACCTTATCTTCTTTTTTTACACCGATAAGTTTCTTCTTAGCTACGTCGCTTTTCAAGCGGTCAATACCAATGCTGGTTGATTTAAAAATACCACCTGCTTTAATCTCACCTGCTTCGTCCAGTTCGTTTATATCAACAAACACCACATCTCTTTCCTCTGCTACTTCAGGGTTAGATGGCTTTCCGTAATTCTTACGAACGTCTTTTACGTATTTATCAATAAGCTCGTTATCTATTTTCACAACTTCGTAGGTAAAAGCAGTTTTATCAGAAACTTCCACCTCAAAAGAAGGGGCAAGACCTAAATCGTATTTAAAGGTAAAAGCTTTACCATTCTCCCAGTCAATTTTATCATCAGCTTTGGGTAACGGGTTACCTAATATTTCAAGCTTATTCTCAACAATATAATTATTAATCCCGTCGCTAAGTATTTTGTTTAACTCATCCGCCAAAACAGATTTACCGTGCATCTTCTTAATCATTCCCGCAGGTACTTTACCAGGCCTGAAACCCGGGATGCTTGCTTTGTGTTGTATTTTTTTAATAGCATCATCCACACGTTTTTCGTAATCAGAAGGACCAATTTCAATAGTAACCACTGCGTTCAGGTTATCTATGTTTTCTTTAGTAATGTTCATTTATTCGTTTTTTTTTATGTTTTTATTCGGCACTCATGTATTCGCTTTGCTTGGCTATTCGTTTTTTTAATAAGGGCTGCAAATTTACTACTTTTAGCCTAACAATCTATTAATTTTAAGTATGCAAATCTTTACTAATTTCACACCGAAAATTTAAAAATTAAACCAATTTAAAACTTAAATAATATGGCATTTGAATTACCCGCGTTACCCTACGCAACCAACGCATTAGAGCCACACATTGATGCAAAAACCATGGAAATTCACCACGGTAAACATCATCAGGCTTATGTAACTAACTTAAACGCCGCTGTTGCAGGCACCGATGCTGAGAAATTAAGCATTGAAGAGATATGTAAGAATATTTCTAAATATCCGGTAGCTGTTCGTAACAACGGAGGAGGGCATTACAACCACTCTATGTTTTGGAAACTAATGAAAGCTAATGGTGGTGGTGCTCCAACCGGAGAGCTTGCCGAAGCTATTAATAAGCACTTTACTAATTTAGAAGAGTTTAAAAAGCAATTTGGAGCTGCAGCTACAACGCGCTTTGGTAGCGGATGGGCATGGCTATATGTAAAAAGTGATAAAACATTGGCTATTGCTTCAACTCCCAATCAGGATAATCCTTTAATGGGAATGTCAGAGACATCAGGAATTCCTGTTTTAGGTTTGGATGTTTGGGAACATGCTTATTATTTGCATTACCAAAACCGTCGCCCTGATTACGTTGGCGCTTTTTGGAATGTGATTAACTGGGATGAGGTAAGTAAGAATTACCACGCAGCTATTAAATAAGTTTTGCTAAACAATTTACTTTAAAAGGATTTGCATGTTTTTGTGCGAATCCTTTTTTACTTTAATAATAAACAATAATGACTGAACACAGCGAAGAGAAAATAAGAAAAGCCTTTCAAAACAAAGACTGGAGCCAGATAAAAGCCACTGATAGCTGGCAGATATTCAGAATAATGAGTGAATTTGTAGATGGCTTTGAGCGTATGGCACGTATTGGACCTTGTGTATCTATATTCGGTAGTGCCCGTACAAAACCTGATAACCCTTATTACTTACTTGCCGAAGAAATTGCTTATAAATTAACCCTTGAAGGCTATGGCGTTATTACAGGAGGTGGACCGGGTATTATGGAGGCTGCTAACAAAGGGGCAAAACGTGGTAACGGAAAATCGGTTGGTTTAAATATTGAACTGCCATTTGAACAGGAACCAAATCCTTATGTAGATAGAGATAAAAGTATTGATTTCCACTATTTCTTTGTTAGGAAAACAATCTTTCTTAAATACTCACAGGGCTTTATCGCCATACCGGGTGGTTTTGGCACTATGGATGAGCTGTTTGAAGCGCTAACTCTTGTTCAAACAAATAAAATAGGAGAATTCCCAGTGGTATTGGTAGGTAAAAAATACTGGCAAGGTTTATTAGACTGGATTAGAAGTACCATGATGGAAAAAGAGCATAATGTAAATGAGGTAGACTTGCAAAGAGTGCATGTTGTGGATACTGCTGATGAAGCCGTTCAGGTAATTACCCAGTTTTATGCTAAGTATTTGTTGAAGCCTAATTTCTAATCTCAACCAAAAAAAATTTAAATAAAAAGCCGCTTCTAATATTTAGGAGCGGCTTTTTTATTTATAAAATTGGCTTTACTTCGTAGCCCCGTAATACTTTATATAGCTACCCATTTTCAGAAAATAAAACTTCTTTCCACTTACAATAGTATCTCTGTATTTTACAGCATTTATTTGAAGAGTTAAAGTTTGTACATTATAGCTTGGATAACCCGCAAAAGAACTTGGAGTAAAAGCAACACTATCTACAGTTGCAGCAACTTTTGTTTGATAGAAAAAGCCATTATAATCGTTTAAAATGATAAATACAGTATCTGCATTAAAAACACTACCTTTAATTGGCACAGTCCATTGAGGAAATTTATTGTATGAAGTAGCTGCGTTATTTAAGGCAGAATCAGTCTTATAAACTTGTGCAAGATTATAGGTTGTAGAATCAGCGTGAGTTGGCGTATAGGTTGGCGTAACTGATAAACTAGGGAGTGGATAAGCAGGAGCAGCAGGAAGAGGAACAAAAGGTATAGCCCTTGGGTAAACAGGTAACCAGTTATTAGCCCAATTTTGGAATGAATCTGTAAATAAAGGGAATACATTATTTAGCGAGTAATTAAAAGCATTAGTAGTAGAACCAGATCCCCAAGTTATACTACCTACTTGCCAAGAAACATTATTAGTAAAACCAATCGTATAATTTGTAGCAGGAGACAGATAAGAATTAGTGCTTGAAGGAGTTATACCAATATTATTTATAGAAAGAGAACTGGCGGTTATTAAACTGCTAAAACTACCTGAGCTATTAAAACTACCCGGAGAGTTTGTAAACTCAGCCATTCCATACTCATAATTATTTTGAAACGGCGTTACAATTACTGTTTTTTGATCGTAAGCCTGTACGGCAATTAAAACTGCATAAGCATCAGATACAACAGGGAAGTTTGGGGTAATATAGGCTAAATCATTATAGGTGCTACCGGCATTAGGAGGGGAAGGAAACGGACCCTCGTTTACCTTTTTACACCCTGTAAAGAAGGCAATTGATAATAGAGTAAGTGCAACAACCGAATAAAATATTTTCTTCATATATATTATTAAAATAAG
>CAJCJB010000321.1 GCA_903970545.1 Candidatus Saccharimonadota bacterium
GAGAGGGGCTGGGGGTGAGGCTTCTGCTCAAACCGATACAACTAAATCTATTGAACTCTCATACTTTGATGTAGTACCCCGAGAAGACCACGTGCTTATCAGTTGGGCTACCAATATGGAGTATAACAATGCTTATTATACCATCGAGAAAAGTAAGGATGGTAAAAAGTACACAAAAGTAATTGATATTCCGGGTGCCGGTACCTGTAAAGCTTTTAAGGAATATGCAGAGACAGACTACCAACCTTTTAACGGAACATCATATTATCATATAAAACAAACAGATTATGCGGGTAAGGTTAAATACTTTCCTACATCGGGAGTTATTTTTAATGGTAAAAAGGAAACGAAGCCATATCCTTCTCAGGCAGATATAAGAATGATGGAAACTGCCGAAATTACTACGGTTAAAAATGAGGCAGTATTAGTATTGTTGCAGGATGCCGAGGGGAAAGATTTTGCCGCTAAGGTGGTTATCACCAAAGAAGGCGATGAAATTTTTGCCGAAGATGCCAGTAAAGAAACACCTCCGGGTATATACACGGTTTTGTCTTCTTCAGATAGCAGTATTTACAGTCATAAAATTATCGTTAAATAATCTTTTTAAAACATGAAGAAAATTTTAGTTGCTAATCGTGGAGAGATTGCCCTGCGTGTAATGCGAAGCGCTAAAGAAATGGGCATAAAAACAGTTGCTGTTTTTAGCGAAGCAGACAGAAACGCTTTGTTTGTTAGATATGCAGATGAAGCTGTTTGTATAGGCCCTCCGCCAAGTAACCAAAGCTATTTATTAGGAGATAAGATCATTGAAGTTGCCAAGAAGTTAGGTGTAGATGGCATACACCCCGGTTATGGTTTCTTATCCGAGAATGCAGGTTTTGCTGCTGCTGTTAAGAAAGCAGGTATTACATTTATTGGTCCCAGTGCGGAAGCTATGAACATAATGGGAGATAAACTTTCTGCCAAAGCTGCAGCCAAGAAGTTTAAGGTACCTATGATACCAGGTAGCGAAGGCGCTATTAAAGATTTGAAGGAAGCTATTACAGTTGCCAAAGCAACAGGATTTCCCTTGTTAATAAAGGCTTCAGCAGGTGGTGGCGGTAAAGGAATGCGTTTGGTAGAGAGATTGGAAGATGTAGAAGAGCAAATGAAGATGGCTATGAGCGAGGCTAAATCAGCCTTTGGTGATGATTCAGTATTTATTGAAAAGTTTGCTTCAGGTCCCCGTCATATTGAAATTCAAATCATGGCAGATAACCATGGTAATGTAGTTTATTTGTTTGAGCGTGAGTGCAGCATACAACGTCGTCATCAAAAGGTAATTGAAGAAGCTCCTTCTTCTGTGCTTACTCCCGAGCTTCGCAAACAAATGGGAGAGTGTGCGGTTAATGTGGCAAAAGCTTGTAATTATAGTGGTGCAGGTACAGTAGAGTTTCTGGTGGATGATGCTATGAAGTTCTACTTCCTGGAAATGAATACACGTTTGCAGGTTGAGCATCCTGTTACGGAGATGATAAGCGGATTAGATTTGGTTAAAGAACAAATAAAAGTTGCCAGAGGAGAAAAGCTTTCATTCAAACAAGAAGATTTAAAAATAAACGGACATGCTATTGAGGTACGTGTTTGTGCAGAAGACCCTAAAAATAACTTCTTACCTGATATTGGTAGGTTAGTTACATACCGTATTCCAAAGGGGGCAGGCGTTCGTGTAGATGATGGCTTTGAAGAGGGTATGGATATTCCTATTTTCTACGACCCATTGATAGCCAAACTTGTTGTACATGGAAAGGATAGGGAAGAGGCTATTACCCGTATGCTTCGTGCCATTGATGAATACCAGATTACAGGCGTATCAACTACGTTGCAGTTTTGCTCTTTTGTACTAAAACACAAAGCATTTACAAGCGGTAAGTTTGATACCAACTTCATTAAGAATTACTTTAAACCCGAAATGCTTGATGCAGCAACCGAACCGGAAGCAGAAATAGCTGCTTTGCTTGGGTCAATTCTAACTAATAAAGATTCAAAAGTTACTAAGCAGCAAGATAATAATATTCAAATACAGCGTTCTAAATGGAAACTAAACCGTGTGCAATAACCTAACCTCGTTATGATGAACAGATTGAAGTTTCATTTTTCATTTTTAATTGTTTCTATTCTTGTTCTTCAGTCTTGTTCATTAGAGAAAAGACGTTACACAAGTGGTTACCACCTTCAATGGAAGAAAGGTACTTCAGAATTAAGAACTAAGACAGAAGTATCAAATAACCCTACTAAAACATTCAATACGATAACTGCATCTTCCGAAAAGAAGAAAGGAATTATTTTGCTTACTCCCGATTCTATTGCCTGCGATACTTTAATCATGAAGAATGGAACTGAAATTAAAGTTAAAGTATTGGAGGTTACACCTACTGAAGTTAAGTATAAATATTGTAGTAACATAAATGGACCACTTTACGTGGCTTATAGATATAATATATCGTATGTGAAATATGCAAATGGTACGATGGATTCATTTGTAAACGAACATCCGCCAGTTGTTAACGGAAATAATGGGGGTAATCGTCCAAATAATGGGAATTATAATCCAGGCAATGGTGGGTATAATCAGAATAATGGTGGTGCTTTTAATGGGAATAACAATCGTTATTCAATGGATAATTATGCAGTAAATGAATATGTTAGAAAAATGTCTTTATGGAGTTTAATTTGTGGGATTGTTTCAATATTTATTCCTTATGTTGGATTTTTAATAGCTATTGCTGCTATTATTCTCGGCACTAAAAGCATGCGTTTAATTAGGAAAGACCCACAAAATTTATGGATGTATGGAAGAAGAGCTATGGCAGGACAAATTATCGGTTGGATAGTTGCAGCTATTTATCTATTGGTTATTATAGGTGTACTTATTGCCCTTGGTATTTAAAGGTTACCTTTTCGTTTTTACGATATAAAATGTAACCACTTTATGCTTGCTTTTTTACACCTAAAAAGAATGTTCCAAAAGCACAGACTGATTAGAAGTTATATCCTTCTCTTTTTATCTCTTACTTCTAAAATGTTCTCACAAAATAATGATGACATAGTTATTCCTTATGTATCTAAAGTACCTGAAGGGTATAAAGTAACTGCTGTTATAGAAAATAATGATACTATTCCTTATATATGGATGCCCTGGGTTGTTGTTATTGATAAGATGCCATTTAGAACACGTAGAAGATATGTAGAATGGACGAGACTTAAGTATAATGTAAAGAAAGTATATCCTTATGCTATACTGGCTGCAGCTAAGCTAAAAGAGTATGATTTGGAATTAGCTAAAATACCTAAGGAATCTGATAGAAAAGCATTCCTAAAAAAGAGCGAAAAGGAACTTCAAAAACAATTTGGAGAGGAGTTAAAGGGGTTGAGTATTAATCAAGGAAAGATATTGATGAAACTAATTGACCGTGAAACAGGAAAGACAACCTATAATATTGTAAAAGAAATGCGTGGTAATTTTCAGGCATTTATGTGGCAGAGCTTAGCTACTTTATTTGGTTCATCTATGAAGCAGGAGTATGATTTAAACAATCCAGAGGATAAACTAATTGAGATTGCCGTTAAACAAATAGAAGCTGGTGAGTTTTAGTATGTCTATACAAAAGTATTTTATTGCTATTGTAATTCCTGAACCTTTTCAAAAAGAGGTAATGGCTTTGAAGCAATTGGTAATGGATAGATATAACAGCAAAGCTGCTTTACGTTCGCCGGCACATATTACCTTACACATGCCTTTTGAGTGGAAGGAAGAAAAAGAAAGTATTTTAATAGAAACATTACAGCAATTTTCTTTTAAAAAAGATTTTAAGATAGAGCTTCATGATTTTTATTGCTTTGAACCTCGTGTAATCTTTATTGACATATTAAAAAATGAACTTCTTGCTGAATTGCAACGTAATTTAGTAAGCTATGTGAAAAGGAATCTGCAATTATTTAATCAGGCTGATGATATGCGGGGTTTTCATCCACATGTTACTATTGCTTTCAGAGATTTAAGGAAAGAAAATTTTTATGAAGCTTATACTTATTTTAAAACTCAGAACTATACCGCTTCATTTAATGTTACTAATTATTGCTTATTGAAGCACACAGAGAAAGAATGGAAGATTCATAAAGAGTTTTCTATATCTTAATACAAATCCTGTGCTTCTATTAAATCTTGTACATCTTTCATTTTAAGATTAGCCTGCACTTTCTTTTTTATATCGTTAGGTATATTACCATCTCCCATATTAATATCACTGCCAACACCAATAGTGCTGTTGGTATTAAATACTTCGTACATATTATAATTCTTATAAATACTCTTAGCTCTGCCTATACGTAGCGTAAATCCAAAATTAGCGAATACACTTGGTGTAAAAAGTTCCCCGTAAAACCTGTTTAAAGCACCGGTGGTATTAGTTGCATTTTCGGCATCAGAAAAGAACCCGAGATGTTTATAACCGGTAAACCCGCCTGCTACATAGATAGAAAAATGCTTGCTAAAGTTCGCATCAATTCTTAAGCCATAATTCATCTCAAACCTTCCGTAGAAAATAGTCTTTTCGTTAGGGTTTTTATAATAGACAGTATCATTATTTGCCATATTAAATACCCCACCCATTGGTTTAGCATAGAAACCACCACGCACATATCGCCCCACAGGAAAACTGAAAGTTACTATCTGTGGAAACTGTAAGCTGAAATAACTCCTGTCTAAACGCCCTATTCTAATACCCATATAAGGTAAGTGATATCTATTGCCAAACATAAAAGTACGTATAAAACCAAATCTAAAACTTAACGAAGGGTTAGCCATATAATCATATAATGCAACACCTCCCCAACGGTACGCAGTGTGACAAGACGCTGATAAGTCTGTACTCATAAATGGCGTTGCATCAAAAAACCAGATACCTTTTTTACCTGAGTTATATATTCCTCGTAAACCAGCACATGCTTTTAATAAGTTATGGTCGCTTATTCCTGCAAATCTTGGCATTGCCATCATATAACTACCAGTAACTAATAAATGAAAGTTAGCAGTATTACCACTAGCTCGTTCATAGTCTCTGGTTAAAAGAGGGACATAAAAACCACCTGTTAACTGACTGTACTGATAGCTTTTAAGATGGTTTCTAATTATCTTATCTTCTATCAAGCCTTTTGCACGACTTCTTATTTGGGGTATTGATTTATCAGGTGTAACATAATAATCGGAGAAGAGAGTAGGGGTGAAGTAATGTTTGGGTGCTTTTATCTTTTTTGTGGTATCAAGTTGGGAAAAGGTATTTACTGCTGCTATCAGTGAGACTGATAATAACATATACTTTAAAGAATATTGCTTGTACTTTTCAATCATGCAATTATTCGTTTTATTTACCTTGTAGTTGTTTTAACAGTTCTTTCTTAAAGTCTTCTTCGGCTTGTCTGAGTTCTGCTACCTTTTTAATAGGAATAGTCTTTTTAATCTTTTCGTAATACTCTTTGTATAAGTTATATTCTCTATTCTTTAAAAGTAATTCGGCATCTAAATAATCCTGTGCTTCTTTATCATTTGAGAAAGTGGTTGGTTGCTTTTTAAACTCCTGACGGGCTGCTTTTAGTTTGTCCTGATAATCATTATAAACGGGCCAAAACTTTTGCGACTCATCTGTGATAAGCTTTAATTTATCTGTAATAAATGCTACGCGCATAGCTTCAATCTTTTCGTTTTTACCTCCCTGCGGAAATACTTTTAAGAAAGCAAGCAGCACAAACAAATAACAAAGTATATATCTCTTGTTCTTCACTTATAGGTTATCTGTTAGCGTATTTATATCCAAGTTATCTGACACATCATTCACATTAATCTTTTGGGTTTTGCCGTCTTTCTTAAAAGAGAGACTATCACTTAGCGAGTTCTCATCAATTAAATCAATGATGTTATCATCGCTTGCATGCAACACATAACCACTATTTAAAATATCCTTCTTATCGAGACAGGCGAAGGTGTTGCAATCGTTTGTTTTCTCAACTATTTTATTCTGTTCGGTATAAAATAAAACGCTTAAACCAATTAACAGTGTAACTGCCGCAGCTACACGGTAGCTCAGTTTATTTAGGTGTTTGTATAAAGGAACAACTTTAGCTTGTGGTTTAGTATTGACAGAGAAGTTCTCGAAATAAGTTGACGGAATAGTAAATATATCCTGTTTGTTATGAGAGTAGAGTAGGGGATAAACTTCTCTTTCCTGCTGGATAGAAATAGTGTGTGTAATTCTTTCAGTTAAGGTATTGAAGTAAGTATCAGGTACAGCAAAGCTATTTACTTTGTTTATTGCCAATAGAGGATACTCAAGTATTTCTTCCTTGTTTTCGAAGTAATTTGCAGGGACAACAAATGGGTTGTTCTTTTTAAGGTATACTAATATCGGATATTCAAACAGTTCCTCTTTGCTTTCAAAGTAATTAGCAGGAACAGTAAAGGGGTTGTTCTTTTGAAGGGATAATAAAAAAGGATACTCCTTTAATTCATCTTCGGCAGCTAACTTTTTGAAGAGTCTTGCGCTAAAGGAATCAAAATAATTCTGGGGCAACCCAAAATGGTTTTCTTCGCCTTCGGAATTTTTTGTATCTTTATTTATATCCTCTTCGTTCATTATACTATTAATACTTGGATGCCTTTTATGACCTAAGGTTTAAATGCTCTTTTAAATAATCTTCTACTTTTTTTGCGGCTATGTGATAAGATGCTTTTAGTGCCCCGACAGAGGTTTCGAGTACCCCGCTCATTTCCTCGTAAGGCATCTCGTCATAATAACGCATGTTGAAAACCAAGCGTTGCTTTTCGGGAAGTGTTAAAATTGCCTGCTGAAGTTTTAGTTGCAGTCCATCGCCGGTGAAATACGGGTCGCTTTCTAAGTTTTTACCTAATTGTTCTTCGATGGGATGAATGGATTGTATGGAGTTTTTGTTCTTCTGTCTTAAGAAACCAAGCGCCTCGTTGGTGGCAATGCGGTATAACCAAGTGTATAGTTGCGATTCTTCCTTAAAATTATCAAAAGCTTTCCAGGCTTTAATGAAGGTGTTTTGGAGTATATCGTCGGTATCATCATGGTCTAAAACTATCTTGCGGATATGCCAGTAGAGTCGTTTTTGGTATTTTTTGACAATAATGGCAAATACCCCGTCTCGTTGGGTGTTATCCTTGAATAAGGCGATGAGTTCGCTATCGGGCGTTTCGTGATTGATGGGTTGAAATTATAAAAAACAATTTGATATATAAGGTATGAATTATTAGTTATAAGTTAGGTGGAAATGAGAGTTTTACCGTAGTATTTTATTAGTTGATTGTTATCGGTTGGATGTAATTTGAGGGTTTGGGTTTAATGTTGGTTGAATAAATTTATTATTTATCATAATGCTTTTAACATTTCACAATATATTTGTCTGTTTGTATGAGGATATTATTTTTTTGTTTAATTTCTCTTTTGGTTGTAAAGGCAAAGGCTCAGCAAGAGCAAGTAGAAAGTATTTACTTTAAAAAAGGTATGGCTGCCGCTAATAAAGGCAACTATGCAGTGGCTATAGAGGATTATTCTAAAGCAATTGCCCTAAACCCCAACAATGGAGTTGCTTATTATAATAGAGGGTTAGCTCAGTTTTATTTAGAAAAAAACAAAGAGGCTATAGAAGATTTTACGAAGGCAATTACTATTAATCCTAAAGATGCTGACTACTATTTGAACCGAGCTAATGCTTATATTGAGTTGAGGAGCTATAAGGAAGCTATAGAAGATTATACCAAAACCATTCAGTTACAGCCAGCGCATGAGAGCGCGTATATAAGCAGAGGTTATGCGAAAGATGAATTACAGCAGTATAAGGAGGCGATAGAAGATTATACGAAAGCCATTGAGTTGAATGTTAAGGATGCTAATGCGTATAATAACAGGGGTATCTCGGAGGAAAAACTGTTGCAATACAAAGAGGCAATAGAAGATTTTAAGAAGGCTATTTCGTTAAATGTATATAACGAGATATATAAAGATAACCTGAAACGCGCTGAAGAAAAAGCCGCTAAATAAATATTTACAGAGTTAAAAAATAATATTTACATTTGCTACATTATTATGAAAGATCAAATCTTAAATAATAGCTGGTGGTGGTTCTCAACGAATGTTGTGAACAGCTAAGTTATTATATAAGTTAAGATATAAATTTCGAAGCCCGTTGTTCACAAAACAACGGGCTTTTTGTTTTAATAAAAATGTACCCCATAGGGGGTATCTGTGGCAAAAAATAAAACTGAATAAAGAATGAAGAAAATTAAAGTACATAGCATCAGCAAAAAAATAAGCGGCGACCTGCTTACCCCCGTGGGTATTTACCTAAAAATACGCGACCGCTATAGCAACCCTTTATTGCTTGAAAGCTCTGATTATCATTCGGGCAAAAACAGCAAATCGTTTATTTGTTTCGAGCCTTTGGTAAGCATTATAGTAAAGCCTAACGAGGTGCTTATTAAAAGCAAACAGGGCATTGAAAAACGACCTGCCACAACATCATTACCTACAGAAATAGAATTGTTTTTAAAAAGCTTTGAAGTAGAAAACAATAATCAGTCGGTGTTTGGTTATACCTCGTATGAGGCTGTTCAACTGATGGAAGATATTACGCTGAAACAAAACTCAAGCGAAACAGAAATACCGCTGGCTATCTATTCTTTATACAAGCACATTATTGTAATCAATCATTTTAATGATGAAGTAGAAATTACCTGCAATGCTACTACGGAAAATGAACTAAGCCAACAATTACAGGAAGTAGAAAGCCTGCTTGCCAATAAAACCATTGCAGAGTTTACGTTTACGGCAACCGGCAAAGAAACATCTGATAATACCGATGCCGATTATCTGGATATGATTAAACAAGCCAAGCAACATTGCAAGCGTGGCGATGTGTTTCAACTGGTGTTATCGCGTCGGTTTAGTTTGGCTTTTAAAGGCGATGAGTTTAATCTGTATCGTCAGTTGCGCAGGGTAAACCCTTCTCCGTATTTATTTTATTTTGATTACGGTAACTTTAAACTCTTTGGTTCTTCGCCAGAGGCTCAGTTGGTGGTGCAACAAAACAAAGCAGAGATACACCCCATAGCAGGCACCTATAAGCGTACTGAGAATGATACGGAAGATTTAAAAGCCTTAGAAAGATTGCAGCAGGATAAAAAAGAAAATGCCGAGCACATGATGCTGGTTGATTTGGCGCGCAACGACCTGAGCAGGCATTGCCATGATGTGAAAGTAGAAACGTTGAAAGAAGCACAGATATTTTCGCATGTTATTCATTTGGTATCTAAAGTAACGGGTGTACTTAAAGAAAAATCTGCTGCCTATAAAGTGTTTTGCGATTCTTTTCCTGCCGGAACTTTATCGGGTGCACCCAAACACAAAGCCATGCAGTCGATAGATACCTACGAAAAGACAGCCCGTAGTTTTTATGGAGGAGCGGTAGGATTGATAGGTTTGGATGGTTCTTTAAACCATGCTATTATGATACGTTCCTTCCTAAGTAAGAATAATGTGTTGTATTATCGTGCCGGTGCAGGTATTGTAGATTCATCAGTTAATGAAAATGAATTGATGGAAGTATATAACAAAGTGGGTGCTTTAAAAAAAGCAGTTGAGTTGGCTTCGGGAAATAATACAGTAATTAATGTCAGTTCGAGCGGAGTCGAGAACAGAGAACATATTAATGAGCTTGCCTCGACTCCGCTTCGCATGACAAGTAAATAAACCATATAAAAACAGACTATGAAAATATTAGTGTTTGATAACTACGACAGCTTCACATACAACTTAGTTCATCTGTTGGAAAAAGTATGCGATGATGAAATAGCTGTATTTCGCAATGATAAGATTGCCTTAAAGGACATAAATGCCTACGATAAAATATTATTATCTCCCGGTCCCGGCTTACCAAGCGAAGCAGGCTCTTTGTTAGAAGTCATAAAAACCTATGCTCCCTCAAAAGATATATTAGGTGTTTGTTTGGGTTTGCAAGCTATAGGAGAATCTTTTGGCGCCAAGCTAAAGAATTTGGATAGTGTTTATCATGGCTTGGCAACACCCATTAAATTGCTTGGCGATGATATTTTATTTAAAGATTGTCCGGCAGCCTTTAAAGCGGGGCGTTACCACTCATGGGTAGTAGATAAACAAGGTTTGCCCGATTGTTTTGAAATAACTGCCACTGATGAAGCAGGAAACATTATGGCAATGAAACATAAAACATATAAAGTAAGAGGAGTACAGTTTCATCCGGAATCTATCTTATCGGAATACGGAGAACAAATTATACGCAACTGGATTTATAGTTAGAGATGAAAAAATATTTAAAGAAATTATACGAAAGCCAAACGCTTACCAAACAGGAAGCACGTGAGGTATTGTTGTTAATCTCAGAAGGAAAAGCAAACCCGTCTGAAACTGCTTCTTTGCTAACTGTGTATTTAATGCGTCCCATTAGTGTAGAGGAATTAAGCGG
This sequence comes from Candidatus Saccharimonadota bacterium, assembly GCA_903970545.1. Classification (GTDB taxonomy): domain Bacteria; phylum Bacteroidota; class Bacteroidia; order B-17B0; family Aurantibacillaceae; genus PALSA-968. Next base: position 10,555 of record CAJCJB010000321.1, read on the forward strand.
CTATCGTGATGTATTATTGGAACTGTGTTTGCCCGTTGATATAAATACACCCAGTATTGATGTATGCGGCACTGGAGGAGATTCTAAAAATACATTTAATATCTCTACGTTGTCTGCCTTTGTAGTAGCGGCTTGCGGAGTGCCCGTTGCCAAGCATGGTAATTATGGGGTATCATCGGTAAGTGGTTCTTCTAATGTGTTGGAGCATTTTGGATATACGTTTACAAATGATGTAGACGTATTAAAAAAACAATTAGATAAACACAGCATTTGCTTTATGCACGCGCCTTTGTTTCACCCGGCATTAAAATCTGTCGCACCTGTGCGCAAGGAATTGGGTGTAAAAACATTCTTTAATATGCTTGGCCCTCTAGTTAATCCGGCTAAAACATCGCATAAGATGGTGGGTGTATATAACCTTGAACTCGCAAGAGTGTATCATTACCTGTTGCAAAAAGAAAATCAATCGTATTGCATTGTC
>CAJCJB010000322.1 GCA_903970545.1 Candidatus Saccharimonadota bacterium
GTTTTACCAGTTCATATTATCTCATCAAAAACTGATACTTCTCCAAATAATTGCGCTGTAGCGTTAAATCGTTTGTGTTTATTCTCATCGTAACAAATTATTTTTAAATATAATCTGTTACCGAATTAAATAACCTTTACAGCAATGACAAATGGTAACGGAACGCCAAATAAAAAAGCATATATATAAAGAATTTTATATTTTAAGCTCTAAATTCTAAATCCCATTACACAAATATCATCTATTTGTTCAAGCCCTTTTTTCCAGCGGTTTATAATGCGTTTAAGGTAATGTCCCTGCTCGTCCATATCTAAATACTGTATGGAAACAAGGGTTTCTTTCAATCGTTTACTCGAGAATTTTTTTCCCTTTTCTCCGCCAAACTGGTCAGTATAACCATCAGAAAACATATATAAGGTATCATCTTTTTCAAGCTTTATGCTATGTGTTTTAAACTCGGCTCCATCGGGCGTGTGGTAACCTATAGAAAGGTTATCTCCTTTTATTTCGATAAGCTCTCCGTTGCGGACAAGGTACAGAGGGCGGTGTGCACCTGCAAAATCAAGCTGCATTTTGTTTAAATCTATACTGCAAAAACCAATATCCATACCATCGTTTATGGTAGTTGCCTGGCTGGTTAGTTCTTTAAACCTATAATTAAGTGACTTTAAAATAATAGAAGGATGTGTTTTGTGTTTGCAATTAACTATGGCATTTAGCAAGGTGCAGCCAACCATACTCATTAAGGCGCCCGGTATGCCATGTCCGGTACAATCGGCCAAAGCAAGTAATATCTTATCGCCTTTTTTATCTACACGTACAAAATCTCCGCTCACAATATCAAGCGGCATTTCAAACATGAAAGACTGTGGCAATACTTTTTCAAGCCTTTCGCTTTTATGCGTAACAGCATTTTGTATGTTTTTTGCATAGTTCAGGCTATCTGTAAGTGCTTTGTTTTTTTCTTCCAACATACGATTTTGCTCTTCCATAATCGCGGTATTTTCAAAAAGTAAAGTTTCCATGAGTTTATTTTTTTTATTTGATACTTATTTTGTTAGTTTTTGAAGGTGTTCTATTACCATATCCAGTTCGCTAGATTTGTTATAATAACCGCTTGCTCCCAGTTCTTTACATACTTTAAAAGAGTAGGGGGTAGGGTAATCTGTCAAAACAATGATGGTCATTCCCGGATGGTTTTTTCTTATTTGCTGCAACATATCGGCACCACTCATATCAGGCAGTTGTATATCTAATAAAATAGCATTGGGCGGGTTAATACTTATTTTTTGTAAAGCATCCTTTCCGTTTGCAGCATGTTCTACTTTAAGAATGTTGGCTACATTACCTAAGGCGCTAAAAATCCGGTTTGCACTTGTCATGGAACTGTCCACAATAAATACGTATTTGTTTTTTTTGTTCATGGCTTTTATTTTTACAAAGGTCTGGTTATTGCTTTTTTTATAATTAGTAGTGCTTATGAAAGTATTGTAGTATAAATTGCTACAAAAAGTATTGGATATTTGGGTAGGTGTCATGGTTTCTATGTTTAAGCAACTAATGATGAAATGATACCGGGTATTTTTGTAAAGTCTTTTGATTTATCTAAAAAGTAATCACTGCCCTGCTCGGTAAACTTTTTTTGATAAAAACTGTTTGCCGAATTAGAAAAAACAATCACCTTTATTTCTGGTTTTACTTTTTTAATATGGATAAGAACTTCCATGCCGCTTCCGTCGGGCAGACTGATATCCAGAAAAACAACATCGGGGTTAAGCCTGCCAAGCATATCTATGGCTTGCCTTACGCTTTGTGCCTGCCCAAGTATATGCACGGCTTTGTTTTCTGAAATAAGTTCGTTTAGTTTTCTTGCGATTGCTATAGAATCGTCAATGATAAGAACATTCATGTGTTGTTCGTTTATGCTGTTAACTAGTGTAATAATCATACAGCAAAGGTAGATTGGGAATACCCGTTACTAAATAGTAGCAAAATGGATAATCACGTCATACAAACAATGACCGTAAGAAAAAGAAGGAAAAAGAATTAAACCAAATGGTTGTTGATGGCGTAATGCGTCAGTTCAGCGTTGTTCTTTAAATGCATTTTTTCTAACAGACGGCTACGGTAGGTACTAATGGTGGCTACGCTTAGGGATAGTTCGTCGGCTATTTCAGAAACTGTTTTGCCGGAGGCAATGAGTTTTAATACCTGCATCTCTCGGTCGGAAATAAGTTCGTGTTGTTCTTTACTTGCATCTTCATCAAACCTGGATGCGAGTTTCTCGGCTACTTCGGCAGATATATATTTCTTGCCATTAAGGATGGTTCTTACGGCATTTACAAAATCGGTACGGGGGCAATCTTTAGATATATAGCCATTGCCACCTGCTTTAAGTACGCGCAGGGCATATTGGTTTTCGGGGTGTATGCTTAGAATAAGCACGGGAGTTTTGATGGATTCTGCCCTTAGCTGTTTTAAAACATCCAGCCCTGTTTTATCAGGCATGGACATATCCATAATAATAAGTTCCCACTTGCCGGTTCGTGCCGTTTTTTCGGCCTGTGTTCCGTTTGAGGCCTCATTAATTTTTGCAAAAGGAAATTCTTCAGCAACTATTCTGGCAAGCCCCCCTCTTACCAACTCATGGTCATCAGCTATTAGTATGTTCATTTTTTAAGGGTAAAATTAATTTGGTTCTGGTTCCTTTATTCTTTTCTCCTTCTATAACAAGCTGCCCGCCGAGCAAAGCGGCTCTTTCTTTCATGCCCACAATACCAAGTGTTTTTCCGTTACGTATTCTCTCGTTGCTGATTCCTTTACCATCATCGGCAATTTCTAAACATAATTCATTTTCGCTTTCACTTACCGAAACGGTAACTGATTTTGCTGCAGCATGCCTGCCTATATTAGTAAGTGTTTCCTGTAATATTCTAAAGGTATTAATTCCAAAATGATTTTCAAATCTTCTTTCTTTAACAGTTGAAATAAACCGGCATGGAACGCCCATTCTTTCTTCAAAATCATTACACTTCCACTCTAAAGCTGCTATAAGACCCAAATCATCTATAATGGCTGGCCTTAAATCGGAGGATATTCTTCTGATGGTATTTATGAGTCCATCACACATTTGAAGCATCTCTTCTAATTTAGCAACAACAGGTTTGTCGGGATTATGTTGTTTATGCTTAATCCAGTCAATATCCATTTTTAATGCGGTAAGCTGCTGACCAAGCTCATCATGTATCTCACGAGATATGATAGTTCGTTCCTCCTCACGGATTTTTTGCAGGTGAGAAGTAAGGTTCTTTAGCTGCTCATTTTTTTGCAGAATTTCCTCTTCTGTCTTTTTACGCTCGGTAATATCACGCGAATAGCAAGCAGTTCCTATAACCTGATTTCCTTTGCAGATAGGATAAAAAGAAATTTCTGACCAATAGGATTCATAATAGTGAATTTCTGTAAAGGTTTCTCCTTTAAATGCCCTCTCGTAAAATTCTTTAAAAAGGTCTATTTGCTCATCACTAAACTTTGAAGCAAGAACATTACTATTTTTTTCAATTGCTTTTCCTGAACTAAGTTTAATCTGAGCATCAAAAGCTTGGTTGGAAGTGATTAGTTTGAACGCTCTGTCAACACTCCATATTAAGTCGTTTGTATTATTTATAAGTGCAGAAAGGTTTTTACTGTCAAATTCTTTTTCCCTGTCTGCTAATACCTTTTCGGTTATATCATGTATAATTCCGTGAGCTTTTATGGGTTTTTCCTGAGTATCAAATTCATATTTACTTTCAAAATAAATATATCTCACCGTGCCATCCTTACGGATAATCCGGTTATAAAAAGACATATCTCTAAACTCTTTGCGTGCCTGCTCTATATTGTTTATTACAAAACTCAAATCTTCGGGATGTATAAAAGATAAAAGAGCTTCTCTTGTAGGCTCAATTTCATCAGGTAAAAGGCCTAATATTCGATACATTTCATTTGACCAGATTTCTTTTCGGGTTTCAATGTCTACTTCCAAACTCCCGATATGGGCTATCAGTTGAGCTTTGTTTAGCAGCAATTCGCTTTGTGCTAATTTTTCTTCAGCTAGTTTTCGTTGTTTTTCCTTTTCTCTTTTAAAAAAGGCATTTTCAACAGCTTTAGGTAATCGTTGCAAATTATCTTTTAATAAATAATCATCAATTCCTTTCCGCATCATCTCCACCGCATATTCTTCTGATACGCTACCTGTCACTAGCAGGAATGCAATTTCAAAATTCAGTTCTTTATAAATATCAAATGCCATTACCGAATCGAATTGCGGAAGCGAATGGTCGCAAAGAATTATATCAGGATTAAATTCTTTTAAACCCTTAGTAAATGTTACTTTGTTATCGGCTACAAAGTACTGGAAACGTAACCCTCCTTTCTTTAGTGTTATTTTAACTAAATCAACGTCGGCAGACGAATCTTCAACGTGTAATATTTTGTATTCTTTCATGGCAGTAAATATTTGGGTAAGATTAAAATTACTGAATTATTTTGGAGCCTGGTTAATTAATAACCAGTATAACCCCAAATCTGAAACAGCCTTTAAAAAATCATCAAAATTAACGGGCTTTACTACATAACTATTCACTCCTAAACTATAACACTCTTTAATATCAGGGTCTTCCTTAGAAGAAGTAAGAACAACTACGGGGATTTTTTTTGTGCGCACATCTGCTTTTAAAACCCGCAAAACCTCTATACCATTAATTTTTGGCATTTTTAAATCAAGTAAAATTACTTTAGGTGCATTTTCTATTTTCCGACTGGAATAATTTCCTTGTGCAAAAAGAAAATCAAGTGCTTCGGCACCGTCTTTCACATGATATATTTTATTAGCCATATTATTCTTTTTTAAAGCCCTCATGGTAAGCTCTGCATCACTGGGGTTATCTTCTACAAGAAGAACTTCTACTTCGGTGTTTTCCATATTTATTATTTATTGATTTTATATTAATTTATCGGTAATAAAAATTTAAATGTTGCTCCCTTATTTACTTCTCCTTCGGCCCAAACCTTACCACCGTGTTTGGCAATAATTCTTTGTACAATAGCAAGCCCTACTCCTGTACCCTCAAACTCATCTGAAGTGTGCAGACGCTGGAACACACCAAATAGTTTGTTTGCAAATCTCATATCAAAACCTGCTCCATTATCCTTTATAGTATAAATTACCTCAGCAGGCATTTCTTCTGAGCTTATAACCACCAAAGGCTTCCCTACCTTGGTGGAATATTTTATAGCGTTAGAAAGTAAATTTATTACTACCTGGTTTATCAAACCATAATCACCACTTGCCTTATGCAGATGTTTTATTTTAACTATTGCATTGTGCTTTGTGGATTTATTCAATTCATATAAAGCACCTTCTACCAGCTCATTCATATTAAGTATAGTTTTCGTAAGTTCTTTTTTGCCAAGTCTGGAAAATGTTAATAGGTCATCAATAAGATTCCCCATTTTCTTTGCATTATACTGAACTGCTTTAAGTAATCTATTCCCTTCATCATCAAGAATATTTCCATAATCTTCTCCCAATATTCCTGCATAACCGTCTATGGCCCGCAATGGTGCACGTAAATCATGTGAAACGGAATAGGAAAAAGATTCTAATTCCTTATTCAACTCTAAAAGTTGTTCTTCTGCTCTCTTACGTTCTGTTATATTGGCCGACATAACGGTAACACCAATAACTTCGCCTTTACCATCAAAAATAGGGCTATACCTTGTTTCGTAATAGTAATGTATTAAATCTCCATAAATTTCAAGTGTTACATGAGCTTCGCCGCTTAAGGCTTTATCACAATTGCTTTTTGCTTTTTTTCTATCGTCTTTATCTGTAATGCTATCAAGCATACTCATTCCTATACTAACTTCACTATTGTATGCTTGGAAAGTGGCTAAACGAAATGCTTCATTGAAAACCATGTAACAATACTCCTTATCAACCGAAAAAATAAGTATATCCTTATAGCTTGTGATAGTAGATTGTAAAAGAGAATTTTGTATTTTTTGATTTTCAGCAATTTCTTCCAACTCTTTATTGACTGTTTCCAGTTTACCTACATTGTCTTGTAAATCAACATTCAGTTGTTTTATTTTTTCATCGGTAATTTTTTGAAGTGTAACATCTCTTTCTGTAACAGCAATTGATTTTTTTTCGCCGCCAGATTCCAATATTATTGAGGCTGAGAATAAAACATCTATAAGTTTTCCATGTTTGGTAATTCTTTTTGTTTTTATATCTTGTATTTTTTTATCAGAAAGCACCTTATCTATTATATCTTCTGTTTGAACACGATGGAACTCAGGAATAATATTCCACATATTCATTTTAACAGCTTCCTTTTCCGTATAACCATATATCTCTTCTGCCCCTTCATTCCAAGATATTATTTTTCCTTCCTTATCATGAATGTAAATAGCATCATTTGATTGTTTTACAACAGTAGCCAGATAATTTCTTATTCTTTCTACCTGTTTAATTTCCGTTATATCTCTGGCGTTGACGAACCATTTGTTATACTTTACCACAACATTCCATTGCAGCCATTTTATACTTCTGTCCTTACAATATATCCGCGTTTCAAAAGATAAACGCTCTTTTGATTGCTTGCTTAATTTTTGGACAATTATTCTATCTTCATTACTGAGAAAGAACACTAAAGATGTTTCTTTTGCTTCCGAAATATTATATCCAAGTATAGTAGTAAATGCCTGATTAATTTCTTCTATCTTAAATGAAGCAGCATCAATAATCCCGATAATATCAGCAGAATTATTAATTAATAAGGCAGATTTTTCTAATGAAAGGTTTTTTTCAATCAATTCTTTCTTCTGCAACTGTACTTGTATAAGTACTGCAACTTTTGCCCTGGCAATTTCAGGATCCAGAGGTTTAAAGAAATAGTCAACCGCCCCCTCTTCATACCCTTTCATCATAAATTTGTGTTCTTTTCTTTCTGCAGAAGCAAAAATGATGGGAATATCTTTTGTTTTTTTATTTGATTTTAATATCTGAGCAACCTCAAACCCATCCATATCAGGCATTTGTACATCAAGAATAATTAAATCAATATCTTTATTCAAAGTAATCTTTAGGGCATCTTTACCATTATTAGCCATTAATAGAACCCTATCGTCACTTTCTAATAAATTCTCAAGTGCAAGAAGGTTTGCGGGTTTATCATCTACAATTAATATAGTTGCTTTATTCTTTCTTTTCATTTTTAATCAGTATTTATTTCTAATAAAAAGGTTTGAATTTCAGCAAGAGTTAAAATATGTTTTACCTTTTTTGTATGTATGGCTGCAAGTGGCATGGTTGGAAATCGTGCTTCTTCTGGTTCCTGTACAATAGTAAGCCCGTTGTTTGCGGCTATTGACTGTATACCCAGCATCCCGTCATTATTAGTTCCTGTAAGAATTATTCCTATTAGGTTGCCCTTATAAGCAGTTGCTGCCGATTCAAACAACACGTCAATAGATGGCCTGCTGAAACGAATGGGCTCGTCTACTGACAACGAAAATGTAAAATCATTTTCTATCAATAAATGATAGTCGGGTGGAGCTATATAAACAATACCATTTTCAATCTTTTCTTTTTCGTCTACTTGCTTTATTTTTACGTTGCATTTGCTTTGCAGTATTTCTTCAAGCAGACCTCTTGGTTCTTTAGAACGATGCTGGACAATAATAATAGGAATAGCGTAATTAGATGGTATTATTTCTAATAAAGTTGAAAGTGCAAGAAGCCCTCCGGCAGAAGCTCCTATAACAATAGCTTTATATTTAATCTTTTCACCCAACACTATTCGGTTTTTATAAATATTTTCTCTTTTCTGTCTGTTTCTTCAAATTTTTTCCTCTTTTCTGAAAATAAAAGCGACTCTTTGCTTCCCAAACCTAAAAATCCAAAAGTGCACAGACTTTCATAAAAAAGATTAATAACCTTATTTTGCAGTTGTTGATTAAAGTAAATCAGAACATTACGGCAAATGATGAATTGAAATTCATTAAAGGATTTGTCAACAGCAAGATTGTGGGGTGAAAAAACTATATTCTGTTTTAATGATTTATCAAACATGACAGAATTATATTTTGCTTTATAATAATCAGAAAATGATTCTATCCCTCCTGCTTTTTGATAATTTGCTGTATGAGATTTCATATTCTCTACTGCGTACACCCCTTCTTTAGCAATTTGCAAGGATTTTTGATTAATATCCGTAGCATAAATTACAGAACGGTTCAATATTCCTTCTTCTTTTAAAAGTATGGCTATTGAATAAACTTCTTCCCCCGTGGCACATCCTGCTACCCATATTTTTATAAAAGGATATGTTGCCAACCTCTTCATTACATTTTCACGAAGGCTTTTATAGAATGAAGGGTCACGAAACATTTCTGTTACCGTAACAGATACTACTTGTATAAATTCCTCGAAGAGCTTTTCATCCCGTACAATCATTTTTCCGAATTCATCTAACGCCTCTATTTTTTTATAGGCCATAAAATGAAGTATTCTCCTTCTTACTGAAGCTTCAGCATAATCAGTAAAATCATACCCGTATACATACCGTATGGATTCCAATAAATCTTTCAATTCTTTGTTTTCAAAATTCATGTTATAGAATCCATCTGTTTATTTTATCCATTAAAATAGTCAGGTCAATTGGTTTTGAGACATAGTCCCATGCCCCAAACTCAAGGCATTTTTCTTTATCTCCATTCATAGCTCTTGCCGTTACTGCAATAACGGGAATCTGTTTCAAGGTATTATCATTTCTTAAAATAGCCAAGGCCTCGTAACCATCCATGATCGGCATCATCATATCTAAAAGAATAATATCTATTTGTGTGCTTTTACGCAAACAATCTATTGCCTCTTCTCCATTTTTTGCCACCTCAATCTTTATACCGAAAGTTTCCAGATAACTACTTAATGCGAATGTGTTTCTTTCTTCATCATCAACAATTAAAGCTATTTTGTTTTTTAATTTCTCCATAAAAAACACTAGCTATATAGCCAAACACGCATAAGTGATAATAATTGCTCCATATTTACAGGTTTAGCTACATAATCAGACATACCTACATTCAGGCATTTTTCTCGATCACCTTTCATCGCTTTGGCTGTTAATGCTATGATAGGAAGTTTTTCAAATTTGGCTATGCTTCTTATTTCTTTGGTAGCTTCATATCCATCCATTTCTGGCATCATAACATCCATTAAGACTATTTCAACAGATGGGTTTTCCTTAAGCAATTTAAGAGCAATTCTACCATTCTCAGCAGTAATACATTTCATTCCTTCTTCTTCCAATGCATTTGTAAGAGAATATATATTACGTATATCATCATCAACTACCAGTACTTTTTTATTTTTAAGTACTTCATCTGTTTTATGAAGTTTACGAATA
>CAJCJB010000323.1 GCA_903970545.1 Candidatus Saccharimonadota bacterium
TCTTTCAAAGCTAGTCAAATCATTATGGATTTACCACAGGTACACAAGGTTGTATTTGTAGTAGACCGGAAAGATTTGGATTATCAAACCATGCAGGAGTTTAACAGCTTTAAGAAAGACAGTGTAGATGTTACAGATAATACACAGTCGCTAGTAAGGCAATTAACAGATGATACCAAACTTGTATTAACCACCATACAAAAGTTAAATAATGCAATTACCAAAAAGCATTATGAAGCTAAGATGGGGCATTTACAGCATAAAAAGATAGTTTTTATTTTTGATGAATGCCACCGCAGCCAATTTGGAGAAACACATGATAGAATTATTTCTTACTTTAAAAAGGCTCAATTGTTTGGCTTTACAGGCACTCCTATTTTTGCGAAAAATGCAAATAAGAATGAACTAGGTAAGCGCACTACAAGTGACTTGTTTGGTGAATGCCTTCATAAATATGTTATTACAGATGCCATCAGAGATCAAAACGTTTTAAAGTTTGGAGTTGAGTATATTGGCAAATACAAGCAAAAAGGCAATACTTTAATTGATATAGAAGTAGAAGATATTGATAGAGCAGAAGTATTAAATGCCGAAAGCCGCTTGGAAAAAATTGCCGATTACATAATTAAATACCACGACCAAAAAACGTATAGTAAAAATTATTCTTCCCTTTTTGCTATCAGTAGCATTGATAATTTAATTAAATATTACGAAATCTTTAAGAAGAAGATAGCAGAAGGTAAACACGATTTACGAATTGCCACCATATTTACGTATGGCACAAATGAAGAAGATACTGATGCGCAGGATTATTTACCCGGTGATGAAGAAGAGTTATCAATGGCAGCCGAACCACAGATGGCTTATGCAAGCAAGCATACACGCGATAAATTAGAAGAGTTTGTTAGTGATTACAACAAGCAATACGGTACAGCATTTTCTACAAAAGAAAGTCAGCAATTTGAAAATTACTTTAAAGATATAAGCAAACGCTTAAAAGAGCGAGAGAAGGAAAATTTTAATGAAGAGAAAGACCGTTTGGATATATTGCTTGTAGTAAATATGTTCTTAACAGGCTTTGATGCTAAAAAAGTAAATACACTTTACGTAGATAAAAATTTAAAATACCACGGGTTAATACAATCCTTTTCAAGAACTAATCGGGTTTTAGGTGAGCAAAAATCACAGGGAAATATTTTGTGTTTTCGCAATCTAAAAATTGCCACCGATGAAGCAATCGGGCTTTACTCTGATAAAGATGCCATGGAGGAAATCATATTACCACCGTATTCTGTTATCGTAAATAAGTTTAAAGAAGCACTAAAGACTCTACAAAGCTTGGTTCCTACTTGGCAAAGCGTAGATGACTTAAAGAGTGAAGAAGAAGAACTGGCCTTTGTTCAAGCTTTTAGGGCTCTGTTACGTGTGAAAAATGCTTTGGTAACTTATACAGATTTCAGTTGGCAAGATTTGGGAATAGATGAACAAACATTTGAAAATTATAAAAGCAAGTATTTAGATTTATACGATAAAGTTAAAAGCGATAATTTAAAGCAAAAGGAATCTATACTTGATGATATTGATTTTGAAGTAGAGTTAGTGCGCAAAGACAACATTAATGTTGCATACATATTAATGTTATTGGCAAAATTAAAAGCGGCTAAGACTAGCGAAGCACAGAAACAGAAAAAAGCCATTATGGATTTGCTGGCAGGAGATATAGAATTAAGAAGCAAACGTGAATTAATTGAAAAGTTTATTGAGGAAAATATACCTCACATCGATAATGCCGACAATATCCAAGATGAGTTTGAAAAATACTGGCAAGAGCAAAAAGTATTAGCCCTAAGTAAATTGTGCGATGAAGAGCATTTAGATAAAGAGCAATTTAAAGCTCTTATTGATGCCTATATCTTTAGTGGTCATGATCCATTACGAGACGATGTACTGAAATGCTTAGGTGATAGACCTAGCGTTTTAAAAGCCCGTGAAATTGGAGATACGATTATTAGTAAAATGAAAGAGTACGTTGAAGTATTTGTAAAAGGAATGGCCGCATAATTGTTAATACATTAAATAAATAATGAAGTATATAGAAAAGAGTAAACTAGAAGTATTTCTCAGTTATAAACTATCGTTTTCTTTAAAATTATCAATAGTTAAGGGTATTTTGTTTTCATCAAATGGGAATATTGAATGAATCGAAATCTCTTTAATTTTTGTTACAGAGATTAAATTTCTATATCTTATTGATGGAAGGTATGTTCTAACACTAATAGATGGTAAGGCTTCAATAAGCTTAGCTTTGGAATTTTGATATAAAACCACTTTGTCAAAATATTCAACTACGCAACCATTTGGAACTATGGAAGTTGATATAGGCTTTTTAGCTAATTGATTATTACCTTGAAAATTTGGGAGAAGATGTGTTCGTGATGTAAAATAAATATCTCCCTTTGTTTCTTTATTCATATTTACATTTACAAATCTACCATCCTTCATAAAGAAAAACCCCTTAGTAGAACTATTAAAACAATAGCTAATTTCATCTTGTTTTATTTCAGAATGCTCTAATAAATTACTAAGATTATATTTTGAGATGCCAAATTCTGCAATTTTTTGCCGTTCGGTATGTTCATCGAACTTAGAATATGCAGGTTTTTGTTTTGCGCTTTCTGTTTTACTTACTAGATATTCAAAATTATTCTGCTCTTGATAATTGACAACATCATAACTAGACCAACCAGTTCTAAT
>CAJCJB010000324.1 GCA_903970545.1 Candidatus Saccharimonadota bacterium
AGGATAAGAATATAAAAAGAAGCCTTCTCATTACCCCAAAACTAAGAATAAATATCTTTTGAGGGCTAAAAAGGGTAAAATAGGTGCAATGTATATCCGAATAAGTGCAATGTATATCCATTCAAGTGCAATGTATATCCTTTTACTTATATGGTATATCCAAATAAGTGAAAGGTATATCCATTCAAGTATAATGTATATCCGACAAGTTAGGATGTATATCAAAGTAGTTACAATGTATATCGAAGTAACTACTTGGTATATCCGAGTAGTTTGTTGGTACATCCGAGTAGTTGGAATGTATATCAGAGTAATTATATTAAAACAGGGGATGGTTGCTAAATCAAAAATCTCCCTTCCTGCATAGTACAAGCCAATATAAATGTTATTTTTGCCTCCTGAAAGCAGCACTCTTATAGAGTAGCGTATATGAAGATAAGTAAAGAGGTTAAAACGGGTATTGTTGCAATAGTTACTATTGCTATAGTAATATATGGGTTTAACTTTTTGAGCGGAAAAGACATCTTAAGAAGTCATAGTTATATTTATTGCGTTTACGAAAAAGCAGATGGGTTGATTGATGCCAGTCCGGTATTGGTGAATGGCATTAAGGTGGGCTTGGTGCATAAAACCAACCTCATTAAATATGGCAATGGCTATAAGGTATTAGCTACTTTTATTATAACCGAAAAGATAAATATCCCTAAAAAGAGTTGGGCCAAGCTCGTTTCGCTGGATTTATTGGGCTCTAAGGCAGTGAGTATTGTTTTTTCAGACTCGAAAGAATATGTTAAGCACAACGATACCCTTTTACCCGATTATGAAGATGATTTAAAAACATCGGTAGATAAGCGTATTGCCCCTCTGCAAAAGAAGGCGGAAAGCCTTATCTCTTCTATTGATTCTGTAATGCAGGTAGTGCAAGAAGTATTAAATGCAAACGTAAGGCAAAGCTTAATTAGTTCTTTCGAAAATATTAAATTAACGCTAAAGAACCTGCAACACGCTTCTTCTGGATTGGATACTTTAATGACTACACAACGCAGCAAAGTAGCCGTAATTTTAAGCAAAATAGAATCTATCTCTTCTAACTTGGAGAAGAACAATGAAAAGATAACCAACATCTTAAATAACTTCTCTAACATTAGCGATTCTTTGGCGAAATCAAATATCAAATCAACTATAGATCATGCCAATCTTGCTATAACACAAGCTGATATTCTATTAGAAGGAATAAATAACGGAAAGGGCACTATTGGCAAGTTGGTTAAAAACGATTCTATTTACAATAATCTAAATAGAGCCAGTAATGATTTAGATTTGTTATTAGTTGATTTACGTGAACATCCAAAGCGCTATGTCAGGTTTTCTCTTTTTGGAGGAAAGGACAAGAGCAAACCTAAAAAGTAAGTACGCATGATCTCAACAATCGTCTTTATTCTTCTGGCAATCTCTGGTACTGTTTTCTTTCTTTATAACGCTAAAAAAGTTCATCGAAATATTTTCTTAGGGAAGCAAGTTAACGTATCGGGTAATACTTCTGCGAGGTTAAACACTATGCTGCGTGTGGCATTCGGACAAAGCAAAATGGCAACCCGCCCCGTACCTTTTATCTTACACCTGTTTGTATATGTAGGTTTTGTGCTTATTAATATAGAAGTATTAGAGATGGTTTTTGATGGTGTGTTTAATACGCACCGTGCCTTTTTCATTTTAGGAAGCTTCTATAACTTCCTTATCGGCTTCTTCGAAATACTTGCCTTTTTAGTAACTTTTGGCTGCGCTGTGTTTCTTATTCGCAGAAATGTAGTACACGTAAAACGTTTGGTAATGAAAGAGCTTAGCGGCTGGCCTAAAATGGATGCCAACATTATTCTTTGCTCTGAAATTGTTTTAATGAGCGCTTTATTCTTAATGAACGCTGCCGACCAAACCCTTCAGGTAAAATATAACGACCATTATCAGCATTGCGGAAGCTTCCCTATCTCTCACTTTATTGCTCCTTTTTTAAGCGGATTGAGTGTTGGCAAATTAATCTTTATAGAACGCTCTTGCTGGTGGTTACACATCTTCGGCATCTTCGGTTTCTTGAATTATTTACCCTACTCTAAGCATTTCCACATTCTGTTGGCATTTCCAAACACATATCTATCTAACTTAAATCCTAAAGGAAAGTTTACCAACTTAGATAGCGTTACCGATGTGGTAAAACCAAACTTCGACCCCGGCTATCAACCCGTTACAGACCCCAACAAACCTGAACGCTTTGGTGCTAAGGATGTATTTGATTTGAATTGGAAACAACTATTGGATGCATATACCTGTACCGAGTGCGGAAGATGCACCAGTTCTTGTCCGCAAAACATGACGGGTAAAGTTTTATCTCCACGCAAAATAATGATGGATACCCGCGACAGATTGGTTGAAGTTGGTAAGAACATAGATAAGAATAAAGGCACTTTTGTTGATGACGGGAAATCATTATTAGGAGATTATATCACTAACGAAGAGATATGGGCTTGTAATACCTGCAATGCCTGTGTGCAGGAATGCCCCGTAAACATAGATCCGCTTTCAATCATTACCGATATGCGCAGGTATTTAGTAATGGAACAAAGTTCTGCGCCCAACGAATTAAATGGTATGTTCAGCAATATGGAAAACAATGGTGCCCCTTGGCAGTTCTCTCCCGCTGACAGAGCTAATTGGGTAAATGAAGCATCATAAGAATTTAGTAAGATGAACGATACCATACATGTAAAAACAATGGCGGAGTTTACCGCAAGCGGAGAAACCCCCGAAATACTTTTTTGGGTTGGTTGCTCGGGTAGCTTTGATGACAGGGCTAAGAAAATTACCCGTGCCATTGTTCGCATATTAAACCATGTAAATATTAAGTTTGCTATTTTGGGTATGGAAGAAAGTTGTACCGGAGACCCTGCCAAACGTGCCGGAAACGAATTCCTCTTCCAGATGCAAGCCATGCAAAACATTACTACGCTTAATAATTATAACATAAAAAAGATAGTTACCGGTTGCCCACATTGCTTTAACACCATTAAAAATGAATATCCCCAGCTTGGTGGACAATACGAAGTGATACACCACACCCAGTTAGTACAGGAATTAATTAACGAAGGCAAATTAAAAGTACAGGGCGGTGAGTTTAAAGGAAAGAAAATTGTGTACCACGACCCTTGTTATTTGGGCAGAGCTAATGATGTGTACGAAGCACCACGCGATGTGATAAAAAGTCTGGATGTTGATTTAGCCGAAATGAAACGCAGCAAAGCAAAAGGTTTATGTTGTGGTGCAGGTGGAGCGCAAATGTTTAAAGAAGCTGAGAAAGGAACTAAAGAAGTAAACGTAGAACGCGCCGAAGAAGCCTTAGCCGAAAATCCGGATGTTATAGCTGTTGCATGCCCCTTTTGCAACACCATGATGACAGACGGCGTTAAGCATTTTAACAAAGAAGAGCACACCAAAGTGCTTGATATAGCTGAATTGGTGGTTAAAGCCAACAATCTATAAGTGTTGAAACAGTAGGGTACTTCAAGGATTATTTAAAATCTAAGAAAACTATCCTACATCAAACCTCTTAGTACGCTGTTTAAGCAAAGCAATAGCTTCTTCTTTGGTTTGCAAATGATGGTTTATGGTAATTAAGTTCTTGGCTAAAATATCATAGCGCTTAGTCATCAGGAAAAACCATACCTGGAAGAAATCTATCTTCTTAAATATGATGGAGTTCTCTTTAGCGTAATTATTCAGGTTTTTCATAAACTCGCCAGGCAAGTCTGTCCAGTGCATGGTAGGTTTTATATGGTGTATAATATGATACCCATCATTAAAACAAGTACGGTTATACCGGCCGTTTATGCAATTAATAGAGTTTACGTAATCGTTATCAGGATGCTCTCTGTCTATAAAAGCATGTTGCCCCCAGTTGCCTGCCATCATAAAAAAGCGTACCACAATTACCGGAATAACAAACACACATAAAGTAGCCTGCCAGTTAAAAAACATCAATGCCACACAAAACAGCCAAAAACCTAACTCACCTTTCAGGAAATTGGTAAGCACCTTCGTTCTGTTCTTCTTTTTTAAATAAGTAGCCAATTGGTAGGTGCCCACTATTAAAAACGAAAAATAATACTTCAAAAAATCTTTAAAGCTGTCGCGTTGGTATTTCATTGTACTGCTGTGGTCTTCTGGCATATTTCCTTCGGCATGATGCATACCTAAATGATGTGCAAAATAAGCTTCGGGGGTTTCGCCCAAAAACGGACCAATTATCCAGGGAATAATATTGTTTAAATAGCTGTACTGCTTCTTAAACATGGGGCGGTGTGAGGTTAAGTGAAGCATCAAAATAAAAGGCCCCATTAAAAATGCAAAATTAAATGTGTAGTAAATAGCCACCAGCCACCATGTTAAACAACCTGGAATAAACAGATAAATAGCAAACGGAATGGTAGTAACCATTATAATGGCGCATAACCTCACAAAAGCCATATCGCGTTTATCATTCAGTAACGAAATAATAAACTTCTCAATAAAATTGTATTTTGTTTTTTCTTTATAAGTAGGGTCGGTAATGGTTATTTCACTAATGTCGGTCATTATAGAATTTGTTAGTAAGCAAGCAAAAGTAATTAATTTTTATTCTGCGTTGTTAATTCGGCATGCTTAATTTTACGTTCTAAATTTAATGCCATGATTACAAAAGACGTTCCAAAAAAATTGTTTCTGCTTGATGCCTTTGCGCTTATTTATCGCGCCTATTTTGCATTCAGTAACAACCCGCGCATTAACTCGCAGGGCTTAAACACCTCGGCTATTTTTGGATTCACCAATACTTTATTAGAAGTATTAAGCAAAGAAAAACCTACGCATCTTGCTGTGGTATTTGATTTGTCAGGCCCCACGCATCGTCATGTAGAGTTTGAAGCCTACAAAGCGCAACGCGAAGAAATGCCCGAAGACTTGCGTAAAGCCATTCCTTATATTTTTAAATTGCTGGAAGGGTTTAATATTCCTGCTTTATCATTTGAAGGTTTTGAGGCAGATGATGTGATTGGTTCTTTGGCTATGCAAGCCGAAAAGAAAGGCTTTACTACCTACATGATGACGCCCGATAAAGATTATGGACAACTGGTAGATGAAAATACATTTATATATAAACCTGCCCGATTAGGTAATGGTGCTGAGATTCTTGGTGTAAAAGAAATTTGCGATAAGTGGCAAATAAAAAACGTAGCGCAGTTGATAGATATATTAGGTTTAATGGGTGATACCTCTGATAACATTCCGGGCATACCGGGAGTAGGGGAGAAGACCGCTATTCAATTAGTGAAGGATTTTGATTCGGTTGAGAATTTATACCTGAACACCGATAAACTAAAAGGTAAACTGAAAGAAAAAGTAGAGACCAATAAAGATAAAGCAATCCTCTCTAAACGCCTTGCCACCATCGTGCTTGATATACCCATTGAATTGCATGATGAGGAACTAATTAGAAAAGAAGTTAATAAAGATGCTTTACGTGAAGTATTTAA
The DNA here is from genome assembly GCA_903970545.1 of Candidatus Saccharimonadota bacterium. Classification (GTDB taxonomy): domain Bacteria; phylum Bacteroidota; class Bacteroidia; order B-17B0; family Aurantibacillaceae; genus PALSA-968. The sequence goes on from CAJCJB010000324.1 coordinate 5,559, forward strand.
AGAACTTGAATTTAGAACGATTGCAAAGAAAGTATTAGGCGAAGATATTTCTGATGGCGTACCCGAACAATGGAATAATAATAAAGCAGCTGCCACAGAGGATAATCAGACTAAATCTGATAAATTAGTAGTTAAAAAAACAAACCCCG
>CAJCJB010000325.1 GCA_903970545.1 Candidatus Saccharimonadota bacterium
AACCGGACCGCGTTCTATTAAATACCCATCCTGGTATTCGAATGCTGAGTCGGGAATAGAAACATTGAAACAACGAAACTGTTTTATGTTAGTATCAAGCGAATCTATATAAACTAAAACCGTATCACACCTGCGCGACTGATGATACTTAAAGTGTGTACCCATAGGCACTCCATTTATATAACCTCCTTCATAACGCACACCGCCATCATCAAAGTAAGCTTTAAATACATCCAGTTTAGCAAGCTCCGGGGCATTTTTTACTTCTTTACCATAGGCATACTTTTTAATATCATCTAAATTTCCTTTTGCATCATATTGTTTTACATAACCATCAATGGTACCATCTTTAAAACGTTCTTCTTTTTGTAGCGTTCCGTTCTTATAAAATTTCTTCCAAATACCTTGTTTGTTTCCGTTCTCATCGGTTTGATTTATTCTTTCCTGCTTTTCTATATAACCCATTTTATAATGAATGATATTAGTTATCAGTGTATCAGGAGAGTATATATAAGAAATACCATCAGCCTTACCATTTTTAAAAGGTATGCTTTGTTTTACTAATCCTGTTTTGTAATAACTGTAAGAAGTATCCTGTTTAATATCGTTTACATAATTTTCTTTTGATACTACAAAGCCTGCTGTATCATACGTTACTATGTATCCGTTCTTTTTACCTTTTGAGTAGTTGAATGTTTTTGTGAGCTGTCCTTTATCGTTATAGAATTTCCAGATGCTATCTAACTGAAAGTCTTTGCGGTTTCCTTCATTTTTTAAGATGCCTGTTTTGTAATAGTTTTTCCAGTAACCATCTGCCTTACCGTTTCGCATGGTACCTTCTGATGATTTCTTTCCGTTATCGTAATAAAAAATATTATAGCCGTTTTTAGAAGTGGTATCGCTTTTTTGAGAAAAAGCCTCACCCCCTGCCCCTCTCCAAAAGAGGGGGGAGAATAGAATAAGAAGAAGCGCAGTGAATTTATACACACATCAAAAGTAGATTTAATTTGTTTAACCCAAAAAGAGTTCTTTGTTATATTTTGTTTCTCCTTCATTTCTTTGCTTGCCCAAAGAACTGCGTAGCATTCGGCAAAACCAAAAGAAATAAAAATAATGAGCTAACCCCTAACGCGAAACAACAAATTATACTCTTTTTTACCTAAAATACTGATAATAATGCTATTAACACCCTTATTGAGTTGCGCAACGTGGTTACTGGATGTTCCAGCATAGTTGCCGGACGTTACAACGTGTACGTTGCATTGTCCAACGTAGTTGCCGGATGTTCCAAAGTAGTTGCTGGGAGTATCGAACGTAGTTGTTGAATGTTCCAGCATAGTTGACTGATGTTCCAACGTGGTTGCCAGACATTACAACATAGTTGCTGGATGTATCCAACGTAGTTGTTGGACGTTCCAACATGGTTACCGGATGTTTCAACGTAGTTGCTGAATGCTAAATATTAGCTGTACTAAGCTGTTTGAGCTACGGTGCTATGCAAATACGGGCTAAAATTGCTCATTTCGCCCGATTCGCCAATGTAGCAAGCGGTGTACCACACATCAGACTTTGCCTGAGCAGCCAAAAAGTTGCTGATGTTACGGAATTTAGTGCAAAACTTCAGGTGCGAGAACTGTGTCCATGCGGTTGGGGCAGTGGTGCCAACATAAATAAGCAACCAAATAAACACCACACCTTCGGGCAGGGCTGTGCTTTTGGGTGTTTCGGGGTCGTGCGCATCTACTACGTGCTCTAAATGTTTCACATTAAACATGCTTAGAAGGGGCGCTGCATCGGCAATTCTAAAACTCTCGGCACTATTAGTGCGCGGGTTTGCCGCGGGTATAAAAAATACTTTAGCATCGGTAGGCGTAAGCGTACCGGGGGTTAGTTTCTCTGCTGCTTTTAGGGAAGTACGTGTAGGATGAATAATAGCCAGTATTTTTTTCTTTAGCGTATCTTTTTGTGTGGTTAATGTGCCTGTGCGGGTACTTTTGTTTTTTTGTAACGGATATACATACAACCATGTGTTTAGCGCAGTAGTGGTGCCAAACAGCGCCAGCAAAGCGTTGTACTGGGTGCTGCTAATTCCTAACCTCGTCCAACTAACGGTGGTGCTACCACTATCGGGGTCGGCAACCGCAAGGTGATTCATCAACGCTATCAGCGCAACATTAAATAACTCGTCCTTAGTAGGAAAGTTTATTGATTTCTTTTTCTTAGCCATGGTTTTATTTTAAGGGTTAATTGTTGTGTTTAAAAAATCTTCTTGTGTGCATTTAAGCGCAGTAATTATATCGTCCAACCTATCTAATCGTATGTTTTTCATTCCCTTTTCTACTTTCCATATATACTGCCTCTCTGTTCCAAGCAAATCAGCAAGTTCTTCCAACGTAAGATTATTCTTTTCCCTAAAGAATTTTATCCGCTGTCCGATTATTTCCCTGCTTGTATATTTGAAAGAACTTTGCAAATAGAAACTATTTAATTAAATATCTTGTAGTCCTATGGGGACTACAAATAAAAAAGCCCCTGACTTTTCGTTCAGGGGCTGGTGTATGTTTGCGTGTTTGTATTAAGTTAAAACTTCGCATTGATAACCATTTGTACTGATCAATTCAATTATTTTTTCAGGCTTTATATTTATCCCTTCCACTCTTAATATTTTATCACAATCATCAAGGTCAAAATTGATTTTAAGATTTGGATATTTATTTGATAAAAGTTTCAAAATTCTATTAGCGTCCTTTTTATAAATAATATTTGTTTTGAAAACTTCTACTATTTGAATTTCTAATTGCATATAAAAAATCCTGCACTTTAAACCTTGTTAACATAATAGACTATATATTCGCTATATAGTGATTGAAATTTCTTTGAAATCTTTCATGTGTCTGTGATGTGCTTTCTTTACTGCTCCCTTAGCGAGGAACCCAAATGCTTTATTTAAAAATCCTTTGAAAGTAAATATCTCTTCAGAAATGAATTTTGTTTTTTCAGGAGAAAGAGCTATGAATTTAGCGATTACTAAAACGTCTACACTTGGGGATTCAAGAAACAATTTTGATTCATTAGGTAGGTCTCTAGAGAGTACGGTTGCAATAAAAACCATATTTCCCTTTTTTGGAATAAGTCTGTATTTTGAATTTGGCATACCCAATTCTCCACTAATAAATTCAACTCTTTCAAGGTCTACCATCCATTTTACATTATTCTCAGGATTAGCATAAAACTCCGCAAGCTTTGCTTGTGGAATGTTGATTTCAGCTTCAAAAATGCTTTTCATTTAAATTAAATTTACTTTGAAAATATCTATTGAGTTTGTTTTATAAGTAATTCCTCTAACTTGTTGAACATATGTGATGTGTGCAATTCCATGCCTGAGTTTATTAATCCATCTCTGTATACTACTGATTCACAGATGTAATGAAGTGTAACTTTAGTTCTTTTGTTTGGCAATGTTTCAAACATAGTTTTTTTCAAAGCCACATGCCCCCTTTCAGGTAAACCTTCCCATTCAAAAGTTTCGATAATTCTTTCAGGTGCCAATACTTCGTGAAACACACCTGACAAACCAATCTCCTTACCCGTTGGGTCTGGCATAAGATAACGGTAAGAACCACCAGTCTTATGGATTAAATAATCTATTTGTTCTTTGGCAACAAGCCATTGCACAATTAGTTCGGGGTCTGTAAATGCTTTGAATACCATTTCTCTTGGAGCATCAAACTCTCTAATAATAAAATGCTCTTGCTTGCCTACTTCGGCAGTAACTTTTACTTGATTTTTCATTTTGATTTTTTTTTAGGGGTTGTTTTCATTTTGTTTAATAGTGTGTCTAATTTATCAAATCGCTCTTCCCATATTTTTCTGAAACTCTCTAACCAGTCAGAAACTTCATTTAAAGTATCAGCTTTAATAGAACAAAAACGTTCTCTTCCTTGTTGTTTAATTACAATTATTCCGCATTCTGTAAGTATTTTAATGTGCTTTGAAATAGCTTGCCTGCTTACATCGAAATTGTCTGCTACACTATTTGGTGTTAAAGTTTGATGGGCAATAAGGTTAATAATATCCCTTCTTGTTGGGTCTGCTATAGCTTGAAATACGTCTCGTCTCATTTTGAATTTAATTTATTGTGCAATTAATCGGTTGCAAATATAAACGCAATTATTTGGTTGCGCAAATATTTTTTCAATAAAATTTAAAAAAGAATGCTTTAGGCTGCGTTAGGTACAGTGGAAAGCCCGACGGCGCATGAGATTGCTTCGTGCCTCGCAATGACGAAATGCGCCGGAACGCCCTAACTAAAACAGGTTTTTAAGATAAAGACAGCATTCTTAATATAGGCTTTTTAGCTGCTTTATGCAAGGCGGTTTTTTATTTGTATATTTGTAAAAACAAATATAAATGGGTTTAGTTTATGCAACAATAGAATTAATTAATGCAGGCGATATTAGTTTGTATGAGGGAAATTTTATTAAAGAATCTCAAATACGAAAACTTCATACAAATGCCCTTGTAGATTGGGGTGCAGTAATGCTTGCAATTAATGAAACTATTAAAACTCAATTAGGATTAAAGGTTAGAGAATCAAGGTCTGCCCAGCTTGCCGACGGAACTATTGTTAGTTTAGATGTTGTTGGTCCGGTTGAAGTAAGATTTCAAAACAGATTTAGTGTTTGTAATGCCATGGTTCTTCCCGGTAATCAGGAAGTTCTTTTGGGTGCAATTCCGATGGAAGAAATGGATGTTTTAATACACCCTAATTCGCAGCAGTTAATTGTAAATCCGGAACATCCTCTTAAACCTCAAATGGTTTTAAAATAATTTTTTATTAAGATAACTCTAACATTCTTAATATAGGCTTTTTAGCTGCTACTATTAAATGTTGGGGTAAGATTAATTCGGGTTGTTCGTGTTTAAGTGTAAGATATATTTTCTCTAAGGTATTTAATTTCATGTGCGGACAATCGTTGCAAGCACAGCTGTTATTAGGTGGTGCAGGTATAAATGTTTTCTCGGGTGAGTTCTTTATCATCTGATGTAAGATACCCGTTTCTGTAGCTACTATAAACTCTTTGCAAGGATTTGTTTTAGTATAGTTTAGTATTGCGGTTGTACTACCAATAAAATCTGCCTTATCCAATATAGCAGCTTCACATTCGGGGTGTGCTACTAATTGTGCCTGTGGGTGTTGTATTTTTAGTTTGGTAATCTTTTCTAAAGAGAATATCTCATGCACCATGCAGGCTCCATCCCACAGCAACATATTCCTGCCTGTAATCTTATTTATATAAGCACCTAAGTTTTTATCGGGTGCAAAAATAATGGGCTGGTCTTTTGGTAAGCTCTCTACTATTTTAACCGCATTACTGGAAGTACATATAATATCAGATAGTGCCTTTATTTCTGCCGTACAGTTAATGTAAGAGATTACCAGGTGATTTGGATGCGCTGCCTTAAATGCCGCAAATTTATCAGGGGGACAAGAATCTGCCAGCGAACAACCGGCATTCATATCGGGTATTAGAACCTTTTTGGTAGGGTTGAGTATCTTTGCCGTCTCGGCCATGAAGTGCACACCGGCAAACAAAATAATATCGGCATTGGTTTGCTGCGCCTGCTGTGCAAGCCCAAGACTATCACCAATGTAGTCGGCAACATCCTGAATATCGGGGTTTTGGTAGTAGTGGGCAAGGATAACTGCATTTTTCTGTTTCTTTAGTATTTCAATCTCCGCAAAGATATCGATAGTTACGTCAATAGCTTCATCCACATATACTTTACTCACATTACTCATTATATATTATTTTAAAAGAAATTTATATTATTATTATAGCTGTTAGTTTGGTTAGTAACTGTTTTTAAAAAGGCTTTCAAATCTCACTATTAAAAACATGTTAACGTGTTATACATACTTACTTTAAAGCTATGTAATTGAAAAGCAAGTATTATACTACAAAATTAAACATTGTTGATAAACTACATAGTTAATAAAAGACAAATTTAAATAGGCTCTTTTTTTGTTACTAACCGGCTAATATTATCTGATGATTTTTTTAACCAACTCGGGTTATGAACAGAAAAACGACTCCTATAAAACTTAACAAACATTTAACATTAAATTTACATTAAATTAATAACAAAGCTTATGGGTTTTTAGCTTATGCTTTGTTTATAACTATAAACCTATCACAAAATACCCAACACAAATGAGCGGGTTTTTAACAGGGTTTATTAACTTTGCCTGATAAATTTTAGCCAATTATTTTATGCAAGACTTGTTTGAGAAGATAAAAAAGAATATGGGTTCCATCGGGCAGTATTCTAAAGAGAGTCACGGGTACTTTACTTTCCCTAAATTAGAAGGAGATATTGCTCCACGCATGGTTTTTCGTGGAAAAGAACGTTTAAACTGGAGTTTGAATAATTACTTAGGCCTTGCTAACCACCCCGAAGTGCGTAAAGCAGATGCCGAAGCCGGAGTTAAATACGGTTATGCCATGCCTATGGGTGCGCGTATGATGAGCGGAAACAGTAACCTGCACGAGCAACTGGAAAGAGAGTTAGCAGCATTTTCTAAAAAGCAAGATTCTATATTAGTTAACTTTGGTTATCAGGCTATGGCCAGCGCTATAGATTGTTTGGTTGATAGACACGATGTGATTGTATACGATGCCGAATCTCACGCCTGTATATTAGATGGCGTGCGCTTGCACATGGGTAAACGTTTTGTATTTCCGCACAACGATATTGAAAGCTGCGAAAAACAATTGCAACGCGCCACCAAACTGGTAGAAGAAACCGGAGGTGCTATCTTAGTTATTACCGAAGGTGTGTTTGGCATGAGTGGCGACCAGGGCAGACTTAAAGATATTATTGCGCTTAAGAGTAAATATAATTTCCGTTTGTTTGTAGACGATGCACATGGGGTAGGTACCATGGGTAAAACCGGTGCAGGTACCGGCGAGGAACAAAATTGCCAGGATGGTATTGATATTTACTTTGGCACATTTGCTAAAAGCTTTGCACTGATAGGTGGTTTTATTTCTGCCGATGAAGCAGTGGTTACTTACCTGCGTTATAATATGCGCTCGCAAATATTTGCCAAAGCCCTGCCTATTGCTTTGGTAGAAGGCTTGCTAAAACGTTTGGAACTTATACGCAACCACCCCGAATACCGCACCAAGCTGTGGGAAATAACCCACGCCCTGCAAAACGGTTTAAAAGCTGCGGGCTTTAATATTGGTAAAACCAACACGCCCGTTACCCCCGTTTACCTGAACGGTACGGTAGATGAAGCCACCAACATGACTTTTGAGCTGCGCGAAAAGTATAACATTTTCTGCTCTATAGTAGTGTACCCCGTTATACCAAAAGGACAAATTATTTTGCGCCTGATACCAACCGCGGTGCATACATTGGAGGATGTAAAATATACCATAGAAGCCTTTAGTGCTATTAAAGATAAACTAACCAGCGGAGAATACGCCAAAGGTGGTTTTGCTAAGGTGCAGTAGGGTTT
>CAJCJB010000326.1 GCA_903970545.1 Candidatus Saccharimonadota bacterium
CTTCAAAGCCACATAGAATTAAATATAACCGATGAAAATGCCCTTTGTGCTAAGCTATCTGCCCTGTCTTATTACCCTTATCTTTTCAACAGGGCTTTTCAAAATACAACCATTTCTATGCCCCAAATTGAATTAGCGATAGCTGGTTTTATAGGAACCATAACAGCATCTAACAGTCAGTTTGATCAGGCATTTCCTTCCAATGGTTCTCCGGCAACAGTTACATTAAATCAGCAACAACTGGATGGAATGAATGTTTTTAATGGCAGAGGTAAATGTTCAGACTGTCATATTCCCTCAAACAATTTCAGTGGTAATGCCAATCAGTTTGAAGATATTGGTCTTGATTTAGTGTATAAAGATTTAGGAAGAGGTCTTATAACTAATAATGCCGGAGACAATGGAAGATTTCATGTGCCGTCTTTAAAAAACATTGCTCTTTCTGCACCATATATGCACGACGGAAGATTTACAACCCTAACCCAAGTGGTTGACTTTTTTAGTGACAGCATACACAGCAGTCCTAATTTAAGCAGTGCATTTACTGCTTATCCATCTCCTAATGGCAATGGCGGTTTTAACGCCAGTACCAATGGTCCGGCCGTTCCTTTGGGACTTACCGCGTATGAAAAGAGTAGTTTGGTTGCGTTTTTACAAACACTAACCGACAACAGCCTTGTAACTGATATACGTTACTCGGATCCATTTAAGCATTAATGAAAAGAAGTGCCGTTTGGGGTGTTGTTGTACTACTAACCCTGATATCTTGCCGAAAAAATTATCAATGCACCTGTACATCCGTTTTTACCGGCGGAAACTACATTGCTTATGCCGATACAAAATCCACAAAAAAAGAGGCACAGACCTGGTGTGCGAACATGCAAAATGCAAGTCCGCAACCGGGCGTTGTAACCACCTGTACACTTAATTAGAATTTTAAAACAACCTACTTCTTCGCATCAGCTAAAAACTGAGCCAAACCGCTTGTGGTTAACGGGTGGTTAAGCAAAGCAATAATAGCGCTTAATGGACAAGTAGCCACATCCGCGCCCAATTTAGCACAATCAATAATATGCATCGGGTGGCGTATAGAAGCGGCTAATATTTGTGTTTCAAAACCATAGTTATCGTAAATCAGTCGGATGTCATCAATTAAACTTAAACCATCGGTACTCACGTCATCCAATCTTCCTATAAACGGAGAAACATAGGTAGCACCTGCTTTAGCTGCCAAAAGTGCTTGTCCGGCAGAGAACACCAACGTGCAATTTGTTTTAATCCCTTTTTCAGTAAAATATTTAATGGCTTTTACTCCGTCTTTAATCATAGGTATTTTAACTACAATACGGTCATGTAGTTGGGCAAGGGCTTCGCCTTCGCTTAACATACCATCAAAATCGGTAGCAATTACTTCGGCACTTACATCACCGGTAGTAATGTTACAAATATCCACATAGTGTTTCAAAATATTATTTTGCCCCTTAATGCCTTCTTTAGCCATTAAAGATGGGTTGGTAGTTACACCGTCAAGCACACCCATGTCTTGTGCTTCTTTAATCTGAGCTAAGTTTGCCGTATCAATAAAAAATTTCATAAGTAGATTTTTTTAATTTTTAATTGCCTTATGGTATAGTCATGTTTTGTTTTTAGTTTTTTCTTTTCAGAAACATGACTATTTCATATCTGTTTAGTTTTTTGTAAAAGTAATTTTTAATTTATTTTTATGCTATTAATAGTTTCAACAATATTAAGGGGTTATATCCTCCAGTATTTTCTCACAGGCTTTATAAACCAACTGAAATACTTCTTCAAAATCATTTTCGTTTCCATAATAGGGGTCGGGCACATGTTTATTTTGATTGGGATGTAATACATTCAGTAAATAATCTACCTTGTTTTTATGGGAAGTGTTTTTAGCAAGGCACAACACATCTTTATAATTGCTGTCGTCCATCACATATATTTTATCAAAGGCATCAAAATCTTCTGCACTAAATTTACGGGCACGTAATTTGCTGATGTCAACCCCGTTCTTTTTAGCATTAGCAATAGTTCGGTGGTCGGGCGCTTCATTAATATGATAACCCGCAGTTCCGGCAGAATCTACCTGCAAGCTATGATGCAAATTCTTTTCTTCAATAAAATGCAACATAATTCCTTCGCCTAAAGGAGAGCGGCAAATATTACCCAAACACACAAACAATATTTTTTGCATAATATATTTAGCTTTGTAAACTAAGCGATAAAAGTAAAACTAAAAATGATTCTACTAGCCGATAGCGGAAGTACCAAAACCACCTGGGTTTTATTAGATGGTAAGAAGCAAGTTGCCGAAAGTCATACACAAGGCTTTAGCCCTTCTTTTCAGACGGCAGAAGCTATAACGAAAATTATGCTGGCAGAATTGAGTACAGAAGTTTTGCAGCAACAAAACAACAACACGCTTCACGTTTTTTATTACGGAACGGGTTGCTCTACCACAGGCAAAGTGCAACTTATGCACGATGCTTTAGCTGCTGTTTTTACCAAGGCACAAATAACAGTGAACCATGATTTGTATGCTGCTGCTATTGCCCTTTGCGGAAACAAACCCGGCATTGCCTGCATATTAGGCACAGGCAGCAACAGTTGCTATTTTGACGGAAAGCAAATTAAAGAAAGTCTTTTATCGGTAGGTTATTTTTTTGGGGACCACGGTAGCGGCGCACATATTGGTAAAACCCTACTTCAATATTATTTGGACGGTACGCTGCCTAAAGAATTACAAACTGTTTTATCTGCCCTGCCCGAATTTGATAAAGAAACTATTTTAGAGCATGTATATAAAAAGCCCATGCCACAAAGGTTTTTAGCTTCTTATACAAAGGTTATTGCCAACTATACGCAGCATACTTTTATACAAAATTTAATTAAACAATGCTTTGCCGATTTCTTTACGCATCAGGTAGAGAAATACAGTTTACACAAACAGGTAGAAATAAATTTTGTGGGCTCGGTGGCACTGCATTTTAAAGAGCAGTTACAGCAGGTAATGCAGGAACGTGGTTTAAAACAGGGCATTATTTTGCAATCTCCTATAGAGGGTTTGGTAAGGTATCATTTGCAATAAGTTGTTATTGCGAGCGAAGCGCGGCAATCCCGCTGCACGGCAGCTTGCTTCAATTCCTAACACACATCAACTGTTTAATTAACTTTCAATCGGGATAAATATCTTGTATCAGAATATTGAGCTCCTTTATAAAGGAAATAAATATAATTATTATGCGCTTTAATCTTCTTTACAAAAGAAAAAGGAATTTGATATGATTGATTAATTTGTCCGTTAACTAAATTTATTTCTTTTACTGTGGTAACTCCATTCAATTCAAATATGGCAAATGCTTTTCCTGTTTTTTCATCCACACACATTTCTCTTTTCCAGCTTCTCATTGGTTTTGCTTTGTGAAATTCTATTCCAACCTTGCTTAACAATTCTCCATTAGAAGAATAGTTTAGTATGTTTAAATTGATATAATCAAATACATAAATTTTATTATTTAATTTATATAATGGAGCAAAAACTTCTTTAATAGCAATCGTTTCAAGAAAATAACGGTCTTGGGCTTCACCACCTCCATGTGTATACATATCCGCAGCCTTTTTTTGTTGTTCAAGCAATGGTTCAGCATCTCTTAATTCTTTTGTTCTTTCATCTACTATATTTACTAAAGAATTACGTTGTTTAGTAGACTTATTAAAATAGAAATAA
>CAJCJB010000327.1 GCA_903970545.1 Candidatus Saccharimonadota bacterium
CCCGCCATATAAAGCGCAATAATGATGGCTCCTGCCACAATGCGGTACCAGCCAAACAACTTAAACCCGTGTTTGGTTAGGAAATTAATGAAGAACTTAATTGCAAGTAACGCTACCACAAACGCAACTACATTTCCTACGGCTAACAGTTTTACCTCGTTGCCCGAAGGCAAGCCGTTATGCTTATAAAAATCGTACAGCTTTTTGCCTGTTGCGGCAAACATAGTAGGCACCGCCAGAAAGAAAGAAAACTCGGCAGCTGTTTTGCGGTTTAGCTTTTGCGATAAGCCACCCACAATGGTAGCGCCACTTCTGGAAACCCCCGGTATTAGGGCTATGCATTGAAACAAACCAATTTTTAAAGCCTGTAGGTAGTTTACATCGTCGGTAGATTGTAATTCTTCTTTGGTAAACCATTTATCTATAAACAAGAAAATAATACCTCCCAGAAACAAGGCAATAGCCACACCCAGCGGACTTTCCAGCAGACTATCAATTACATCACCCAGCAACACCCCTGCAATGGCAGCGGGAATAAAAGCAACAAACAATTTAAAATAAAAATTAACAGACTGAAAGAACCTTTTAAAATACATAACCACCACTGCAGCTATAGCACCCAACTGAATGCAAACCGTAAACAGTTTCACAAATTCCGCTACCCTTATATCATTAAGGGGTATGCCCATCAATCCGATGGTAATAATCATGTGACCTGTACTTGATACAGGTAAAAACTCGGTAAGCCCTTCTACAATGGATAATACAATGGCTTGCAACCAACTCATAAACTACTCAGCTTTTTTAGGACGGCGCATAATGGCAACCATAATAACGGCAAAGCCTGCCAAACAAACCAAAGGCGCCAAAGTAATACGGCGGAAACTAAAAATTTCGGGGTTAAACAGATTAGGGTCATCACTGCCGCCACCCATCATTAGCAGGTAGCCTAGCACAATAAGTACCACACCCGCTAAAAAGAATTTATAGTTTCCTCTGGCTATGCCAAAGCCCTTTTCTTCAGTACTCATGCAAAATAAATTTAGGCAAATATAATGAAATGTTGATTGTAATATGCTAAATGTTTGGGTGTTTCGATTGTTGCGCTGTCAGGCGTTATGCGCTGCACAACAATATACTTTGTTACTTCAGTAAATCAACAGCCATAGCAGCTAATAACATAGCACCTGTTTCAATAGCGTTTTCATCTATATTAAACGTGGCGGTATGCACACCAGATGTAATGCCTTGTTGTTTATTGCCTGTGCCAAGCCTGAAAAAGCAAGAGGGCACTTGTTGGGATATAAAGGCAAAGTCTTCTGCTGTCATACGCAAAGGAAGTTCTATCACATTTTCTTTTCCCAAATAATGTATGGCGGTATTTTTTGCACGAGTACTAACCTGTTCATCATTTACCAAAAAAGGATACCCTCTTATAATCTTAACTTCAGTTTTTGCGTTTTTTGACGTTGCCATATCAGTAGTTAATTTTATTATCCTTTCGTGCGCTTGTTTGCGCCAATCTTCATTCATGGTGCGGAATGTACCTTCTATAGAAGCCTTTTCAGGGATTACATTGGTAGCCCCATTGGCTGTTATCTTTCCGAATGCTAGAACAGTAGGTATATTATCTTTATCTAATGAAGGAGAGGATTGATTTGGGAACTGCTTACTTAGTTCCAGTAATATTTCAGAAGCAATTAAAATAGGGTTGTTATATTCCGATGGCATGGCTGCATGACCGCCTTTGCCAATTATATCTATATATATTTCATCTGTACTTGCCATGTACATTCCGCTTCTAAAGCCAGCTTGTCCGGCATTTAAATCAGTAAACACATGCAAGGCAATAGCAGCATCTACTTTAGGGTTTTCTAAAATACCTTCTTTAATCATGAGTGAAGAGCCACCGGGCAGCAGCTCTTCTCCGGGTTGGAAAATAATTTTTACGGTTCCTTCAAAACTATCTTTCAACTCGTTTAAAATAATGGAAGCCCCTAAGACACAGGTGCTATGCACATCGTGTCCGCAGGCATGCATCACGCCTTCATTAACAGATTTATAAGGCACTTCATTCTTTTCGGTAATAGGCAATGCATCCATATCGCCACGCAACAGCACACATTTTTTATCAGGATTCTTTCCTTTAATAAGGGCTACAATACCTGTGTTTACAATACCTATTTCGTGCTCAATACGGTGTTTGATAAGCTGAGTACTGATGTATCTAGAGGTTTCAATTTCTTTAAAAGACAATTCGGGATGTGTGTGCAGATGCCTTCTGACATCTACCAAATAAGAAAAATGTTGTTGTGCTTTTTGTTTGATAAGCTCGGTTAAGTCTGTCATCTAACCCTTATTTCCAGATTAGCATTCTTAGTCCAACTATAATAACAAAGACTGCAAATACTTTCTTAACGGTGTTTTGGTCAATAGAGATAGCCAACTTAGAGCCAAGAAAACCGCCTAACAAAAAGGTAGATGAAATAATGAGGGCGACTTTCCAATCTACATAACCAGCTTTGTAGTAATTCATCACAGCAAAAATACCTGTGGGTAATAGTAGTAAAAACAAACTTGTGCCTTGTGCCTGTTGTTGAGAGAAGCTTAAAAAATAAACTAAAGCAGGGACTATAATAATACCTCCGCCAACGCCTACCATACCACTCAGAAAGCCGGCTAATATACCGACTACCAGTAAAACAATAATTTCTGTCATAGTATATTTTTTCTTTAAGTTGTTCATTAAAAATCAGTAGTAAGCGAAAAATAAGTTACCTCGTTCTTATGCACTTGGTTGTCAATTCCCCAAGAGAAATCTACCCGAACAAAATATCCGAAGATTTGAGTACGAAGACCAACACCATATCCGGCAATGATAGCTTGTTTAGGTTCATTAATGGTAACTGTTATAGGGTTTTGATAAAACGTATATTGGTTGGTTGTGTTTGCTACACTAAAAGGGTTTATACCATACCAGCACATACCCAAATCAAAGAATGGAATGATTTGAAAATTATTTATAATAGCCGAACGTATAGGATGGTTTGAGAAATATTTAAAAATAGGGAACCTTAATTCGGAATTATAAACAACAAAATTATTTCCGTTACGTGCATTTTGGTTAAAGCCTCGCATATTGGTAGCTATAGCCTGAAAGCCATAAGTTTCCGGATGTTTAATCTGTTCATCACTATTAAATTTAGGGGCTATCTGGTTATCTACACCACCTAAATAATAACAAATTCTATCAGTACCCCACGAGCTAGCACCGGCTAAACGGTTTGCCCAAATCAAATCTCTGTGTACTTTTAAATAATGTCTAACATCAAAACCGGCGTTAATTAAATTTTGGCGTTGGTCAAGATTATGAATATCTATTCCTTCATAATATTCTGCAAACACTTTTAATCGCCAACCATTATATAAATTTAATCCTTTCGGACGGGTATTATCAAATACATACTCGGTTTTAAACCCTACCCAGTTATCAAATACATTTGCTTGTATAAGTGAGGTATTATCCTGTGCACTTGTAATGGTTTTATCATTACGATAACTAAAAGTTCCCCTAATGCTTGATACTTCATTAATAGGATACTTTATTCTATATTGTACATCATGGGTAAGGATTTTAATAATGGACCCATCATCATTTACAGATGGCAACGAAAGGCGGTGAAGCACTAATTGTTTATCCCATAATTTTTTCCTGTTCTCTACACTCACAAAATATTCATTGTTTAAATTAACGCCCATACGCATCCCTGCAGTTATCCGGTAATCTTCAAATAAATCACTGGTAGCAATTTTTAAAAACGCATTAAGTCCGGGGTTTACATAATAGCCCGTAAACTTTTGGTAGGTTTGATTCAGAAAGGAATTATCTACCTGTGCTATTACCTGGTCTACAGCAAAATTTACGTAATAATTCTTTTGTATAGGAAACTGAAACCCGGGTAATTTCTGATTGTTAGTAGTTGCACCTATGCCTGTAGTTGATGTAAGAATACTTGTTTGTGGTTTGGATGTATTAGTTGGATTGGCGTTATTATTATCTTTAAAAGAATAGTTATTAATGTCAACTCCCCCTGCATTATTAGTCGGTTGTGCTGGAGTAGTTGTTTCCGGTTGCTTCTCAGGTAAAGCAGTTGTATTGGGAGGTGTTTTTGCCCTAGCTGCGTAAAGTTGGGCTCGTCTGTAATAAGTGTTTTTTAAATTATAGTTTTTATTTACATCTTTTTTATTAATATCATTAACATACATGTATTCAAGTCCGTTCACATAAAATATCTCCGCTACTTTGTTGGCTTTTATATTTACATCCTGTTCAAGCACACTTGTTTTATAATTGGATATAGGATGGGCATTAAATACATACTTATAATGTTCGGTAGTATCTACAAAAGATATAACGCTATCCAGCTTTGCCACAAAGCGATTCTTAATTCCATTTTGGTCGCTTAAATATGTAAAGTAGCCATCATAAAAGTCGGTTGGTTCGCTTTCCTGAATATTTTTTGTATCCGTTACCCGATAAAGTATTTTAGACTTTGTTTTACAATCATATAAAAATATGTTGTGAAATTTTGATTGCTCAAATTCAAGTTTACCATTATCACTTTCTTTAATCGTATCGTGAGTACGGTTAGATGCAAAAGCAATTTGATGCCCTTTGTTCACAAAATGCGGAGTTTCATCATCCCATATATCATTGGTTATTTGCTCTAATCCACCTGCATTTATCTGATAGATAAAAATATCGCTTTGCCCCTTTGCCTTTTTTACGGCACTCATCACAATCTTTTTCCCATCCGGACTATAAGCAAAAGACTTTACTTTTTCTATACCGGTAATTGGTTTATCAACCTTGTCTTTATCTCCAAGGTTATACAAAGTCAAATAAATTATTCCTTTCTTTTCATGTATCACGGCAAAAGCCTGTCCATTAGGGTGCCATGCCAACAGAGGATAAGTAAGATCATTAATCCTGTCTATTTTAGGCCCCCACTTAGCTATACGCGTTTTTTTTCCAGTAGTCAAATCTCGCAAGTAAATGCGATGCTGACTCATTTCATTACGGGCATAAATAACCTGTTTTCCATCAGGGCTTATTTTTAATTGATAATAATCTCTAGTTGCTTTTGGGTTTAAAATAATAGGGTCTTGGGTAGGAAACTTTTGCGTGGTATCTTTCTTTGCATTATTTCTGGCAACGTTATCAATCCATTCATATAATAACCCTTTGGTATCGTTGCCTACCACAAACATAAATGCATTATCTACATTGCGTGAAACTTTGGTCATATATAAAACATTGGCAATGCTCGATTCGCCATAAGCATCAGCAACATGCTGCCACATAGCTTGCCCTATAACAACAGCATCTTTATCACTTAACCTGCTCAAGCTAAAATACCTATCAAAGGTAATGCCATCCATTACAATATTATCAATATCCGTATTCCATCCTTCAGAAAGATAGGCTATCAATCCTTTTGTGTACCAATCAGGTAAGTTTAAAAACGTTGAGTTTATCAGTACGTTTTTTGTTTTACCCCCAAACAACATATCATTTACAAGTGCTTCTGCAAGCCCTGCTCTAATCTGTCTGTCAAGGGCGGCCAAATTACCGTTAAAGTAAACGCTTAGTTTAGTGCCTACAATTTTTGTAGTACCACCTGTATTGGCAGTAATATCGGTTGATAAACCCAAATTACTTTGCCTAAAATCTCCTTGATTACTATAGGTAAGTATTTGTAGCTTTCCGCTGTGCTGGTAATCTAATTTTTTTTGTAAATCTTTTAAATGATACTCGGCACGATAGGAAACATACTTAGCAATATCCCTGCATCCTTCATAAAAATAAACCTGGTAATCATTGTAATCATAATAAGTCCAGTAAAAAGGTTGATACTGCACACGGTTTTTTCCAAATTCCTGTTGTAATCCATAATAAAATTGCCCGTAAAAAAATGCAGGTAATAAAACAGCAACAAAAAGAAGATGTTTCTTTATAAGACGCATAAGGCGAGGGGTAAAAGTAATAAATTTTTAAGCCAAAAACCTTAAAATTTGTTATAGATTAATGGGCTGAATAGCAAAACCCCTGAAAAGGATTATTCCTTTTAAAAAGCCTTATATAAATGCTTCCTTTTGTAAAACTCTTTACCAAAGTATAGTTGTTTTCTAAATACGATATACGCTGTTCATTGTAGTTATTGCAAATATTGCTGTCAGCTATGTATAGGTTTTCGTTCATCTCCGTATCACTTAATAAATCATACTCTTTTGTAGAACCATTCATTAAATAATACTCATCATTAAAATAAACCTGAAAACCGGCAGCTACATCTTTAGGAGAAATAGTATTCTCTGTAACGTAATTGTCCAATTCTTTCCGTACATCAAAATAATTAAGGCTTTGCAAATTACAATCCCAGGCATTGCCATATTTATTAGGTTTAATAAGTTGGTTGCTTTGCACTACCAGAAGTATAAAAACCAAACAAGCGGCTGCTATTTTTTGCTTACTGAAAGATGAGATTGAATACATAAAAGCAGGAAGAGAAAGTATATAAACAAATAAAAAATATCGATTACTAACCGGGTTTGATAAAGGCACACAAAAAGCAATAACAGCTATTATGGTTAGTAAAAGAAATACAACGGGTTCATTTATTCTTTTTTGTTTAAAGCAGAAGAGTGTAATGAATATCAGCGCAATAATATTCCCAAAATCAGTAAGTTTAACCAAGCACCAAAATAAGTTTTTCATCATCCCTATAAATCCTATAACCGTTCGGTGTGCAACATTCTCGGGGTTTACAAAAAACCATCCGCTTGCATAAAAGTGAATAAACATCCATACTACAGCAACTAAAACAGATAATGATAAATACCATGCACCTCGTTGTTTCTTTACAAACACAAAATAAAGCAATACAATAAGTATCAAAGGAAGAGCCCGCAAATTAAGTAAACACAAGAGGCTTGATGATAACACCATGCGCGATGCTCTTACATCTTTTATGGTATTCAGCATCCATAAAGCAAAAAAAACAAAGCATGTTTCGCTGCTAAAGTAAATGATTTGTGCCGCCAATGTAGGGTGTATAAAGGTTAGCAGCATAACCCAAAAAGTTTTTTCTTCAGATAGAAAACGCTTGCACAATAGTTGTAATTGATATAAAACCCCAATGACAAAAGGAATTATAGATATATGTGCCAACCACAGTTTAAACCCAAATAGTTTAAATAAAACCGCCAAATACAAAGCATATAAAGGGAAATGTCCGTTATCAGTAAACCCTTTTCCGTTAAGAAGCAAATGCCTGAAGTTTGTTTCTAAATAATAATGCGCTGTTTTTACTTGTCCGTACATATCCCAAAAAACAGGTATGTTGCAACAGCCTATTATAATGCCTATATACACCATGCTCACTAACCACCATGCATTCTTTTTTATAAAGGTATAAGCAACCATTTTGCCCAAAGGTACTTTAAACAGAGATATTAAAAAATGATATTAATTTTGACGCACTATGTTTAAATTATTTTCAGGTATAAAGAATCTTATAACTTTTCTTACTACCAAAATATGGAAGATCCGCCTTAATAAACTTGATAAAAAGCAAGGTTTTTTAATAAGACAGTTGCGTATTATTGCTTTATCCATTAAAGGTTTTAATGAAAACAATTGTATGGTTAAGGCATCGGCACTTACCTACTATATGCTGTTTGCTATTGTCCCGTTATTAGCACTGTTGTTTGCTGTTTCAAAAGGTTTCGGACTACAACAAAAATTAGAAGATTATTTATTACATGATTTCTCTCAATACAGAGGCATACTTGAACAGGCTTTTCAGTATGCCGATAAAATGTTGCAAACAGCTGAAGGAGGCATTATTGCAGGTATCGGCATTCTGCTTTTAATATACACCGTACTAAGTTTGCTTAGCAGTATCGAAAATTCTTTTAATGAAATTTGGGAAATAAAGAAAGGCAGAATCTTCATTCGCCGCATTACAGATTATATTGCCATTAGCATTTTTGCACCTGTTTTAATATTTGTATCAAGCGGCATAAGCATTTTTTTAAGTACCGAAGTTACCAATTTAGAAAGCCTTGCTTGGCTTAGTCATATTGGCATTGTATTTAAAATATTGTTGAAAA
This sequence comes from Candidatus Saccharimonadota bacterium, assembly GCA_903970545.1. Classification (GTDB taxonomy): domain Bacteria; phylum Bacteroidota; class Bacteroidia; order B-17B0; family Aurantibacillaceae; genus PALSA-968. Next base: position 8,176 of record CAJCJB010000327.1, read on the forward strand.
TAACATCGCTTTTATTGCTTTCTGGTATGTTTACGTTTATCTATATCGTATTGCCCAACACCCGTGTAAAGTTCAAATCAGCAATAATGGCAGGCATTGTAGCGGCTGTTGCGTTTGATGTGTTGCAGTGGGCTTATATTGCATTTCAGGTAGGGGCAGTAAAGTATAGCGCCGTTTACGGAAGTTTTGCCGCCTTGCCTTTATTTTTAATTTGGCTGCAATACAGTTGGTATATTGTGTTGTTTGGTGCCGAGCTTTCTTTTGCCAACCAAAATGTAGACCATTACGAATTAGAGAGCGAAATAAAAAATATCAGTACGCGCTACCGGCGCACCATATCTTTATTACTTGCCAATTTGGTAGTACGCAATTTTATAGAAGGCAAACCACCGCTTACCGCTGTTCAAATAGCCGAACGCTTGGATATGCCCATACGTTTAGCCCGTTTGATTATTTTCGATTTTACCGAAACCGAAATACTGAGCGAAGTAAAAACTGAGAACGAAAAAGATGTAACCTACCAACCTGCCATACCCGAAAGTAAGTTAAGTGTAAAATATATTTTAAATAAGTTAGATACCAAGGGCGTGAATGAATTGCCCATACAATCTACTTCAGAGTTGCAAAACATACATAACCTAATGAATGAGTTTGATGAGGTATTGAACGAAAACAAAGGAAATGTTTTAATAAGAAATATTGTTTAAGTTAATCATAATGCGAAGAATTGTTTTGATATTAATTATAGTAATTGCTTTAAGCACAGCTTGCAAAAAAAATTATACCTGCACCTGCGCCGTTATTTTTAATGGCTTAACCTCCTACACATCAACCAGTTTCGACGGCACTAAAAATGAAGCTAAAAGCGAATGCACGGCTTTAAACCAAACTACCGCTACCCAAACGGTTACATGTGCTTTAAATTAGATAGGTGTTCCCGGCTAATTTATCATTCCGAACTTGTTTCGGAATCTGAAATGCCGAATTGGACAGTATTTAGCGAGCCAAAGAAATTAAAAAAACGAAGAGCTAATATACCTATAACTAACTTTTTATTTACTGTACCTCCAATACTCTGAGAGAAAGAAGCAAAGACTACTATTTTTCTTTCTATGATTTTTTTAATGACTCTTGTATAATAGATAAAACTTTTAAATACAATTACCAATTTTATTTACACAAACTTACCTTCCCATTATTAACCACCCCAATAGCTTTACCAATAAAGTTGTAATTAATAAAAGGCGTATTTTTACTTTTAGAGCTTATGTGTTTCTGAGTGAAAGTCCATTTAGCATCAGGATTGAATAGTGTAATGTTTGCTTTTTCTCCTGCTTTTAAAACAGGTATGTGCAAATTAAGTATCTTATGTGGGTTAATGCTTAGTTTTTCAACCAACTTTTCCTGTTCTGTTTTTCCGTGCAGTGCTGTGTTAGCTGCTGCATAAGTAGTTTCTAAAGCTATCATGCCAAAGGCAGCATGGTCGAACTCCACATCTTTGTTTTCAATTTCTTCCGGACAATGGTCGCTTACAATCACATCTATGGCATCATTAATAACGGCGCGTTTCAGGCTTTCTACTTCGTTCTTATCGCGTAGCGGCGGGTTAACTTTTAAATTGGTATCAAACTCGGTAAGAGCAGTATCATTAAGCAATAACTGGTGTGCAGCAATGCCGGCAGTGATATGCAGATTCTTACTTTTTGCCTGTTTAATATACTCAGCACTTTGCTTAGATGAAACCGTTGGTATATGCATTCTGCCTCCCGCATAGGCTAGGAGATTTATATTACGTTGAATCATTAGTTCTTCAGCTAAAGCAGGTATACCTTTTAAACCAAGCTGTGTGGCTTTTTCGCCTTCATTCATTTGTCCACCTGCGGTAAGGCTTTTATCTTCGCAATGGGTAATAATTAAGCTGCTGGTGTTTTCGGCATATTGAAGTAAGCGTACTAGTAAGCCTGAATCTTTAATAGAATTTTTATAATCAGTAAAAGCAATTGCACCTGCTTGTTTCATGTCGTGCATTTCAGTCATTTCTTTTCCTTCCGAGTTTTGTGTTAAGCATCCTATAGGATAAATATCTACCAGATTATTCTTATAAGAATTAATTACATACTCAATCTGTGCTTTGCTGTGCAATGGCGGATTAGTTGCAGGCATTATACAAACACCCGTAAAACCACCTTGTGCAGCAGCGTGCATACCACTTTGCAAATCTTCTTTATGTTCAAAACCCGGGTCGCAAAAATTAGCCTGCATATCAAACCAACCTGGTGATGCATGCAAATTCTCTCCTTCAATAAGCTTTACGTTCTTATCGGTTTTTATGTTTGTGGCAATCTGGGTGATGGTGTCTTGCTCAATAAGTATATCAACCTGCTTACCGTTGTGTGGCGAGTTAGGGTCAACCACCTTTGCGTTCTTAATCAGATAATTCATTTTAAAAATTTAATTAAAACAATTTCCAGCGCTAAAAATAATAAAGTTAAAAGTATAAAAGTTTTCCAAAGTCTGGTTCCTCCTCCAATCTCTGCTAAAGAGGCTTGCATGTTACCAGCCGAAGCTTTTATCAAATGTGTGCGTTTCCAGTTTTGGTTCTTTATCATGCTCTCCAAATCACTTTCGTTAAAGCAAGCCAAGTCACTTTCCTTTCGGTTATAGTTAAAGGCAACTCCTTCAATGGTGGCTTTATCATGCACAATCATATAATTACCTGCAGTCGTAGGGTTGCCATGTGTCAACAAATATTTGCTATTCTCTGTAGTTTTTAATTCGGGTATAAAATCTATTTTGTTTAAGGCTGAGGTAATATGAAACGGGCTTTCTCCACTAGTGTTTACATTACTTACATCAATAGCTTCATTCTTTCCATTATAATAATAGAGTGGAGGAGAAGGGCGACTAAGTATAGCCATTTTTATCATGGTAGGAATAAACAAAGCGTGCTTGGCAAAGCTGCTGCTTTTTTCATTCAACGGTGCTGTGCAAACATACAACCTGCCTTTACCCTTTTTATACAGACTTAAAAACGATTGCCCGTTAATCAATTTCAATATTACTTCTTCTCCGTTATGCGAATTACCCGTAATGCTATAATGCTTATGAACACTTGGCATATCCATGTTTTCGGGAGTCTTTTCAAATACCCCTTCATACAAATCTTTAGGCAGGTTCTTGCTATCTAAACGATATGCAGCCGTATCTATTACATTGTAAGTTGCAGCACCAAGCAGATTGAAAAAACTATTGTAAGAATCTTTATCCGCATCCTGTGCAGGGAAAATAAGCGTACTTCCCCCGGCTAAAATATATTTCTTCAACTCCTGCGATAAACCACTGCTGATGCTTTGCAAACCATTCACCACAATCAGGTTGCTTTTAGCAAAGTAAGAAAAGTCAATTCCCTGGTCGTTCTGGTCGTAATAGGTAAACAAAGAATCTTTACTAAAAAGACTCTTCACATACTCTGCCGATTTCTCGTCTTTTTTATGAATGCTTAAACAAGGTATGCGGTTATTTACACGAAAAGAAAAGTACAGCGTATCATCAAACGTTACCGGAAAATCTTCTATAACCACCATTCCTTGTTGTATTCCGGTATCTTTACAGGTAAAGCTGATAAGGGCTTCTGTTGAGGCATTCGGGTTGGCTTTATAACTTACGGGTGCAATTTGTTTGTTGTTCAAATACAGTTTTAAAGAGCCGTTCTCTATTTCTTTATCCGACAGGTTCCTTATTTTTATATGCAACTTCTGGCTTGTACCCACCTGAAAATAAGGACTCTCCACAAAGCAGGTATCTACACACATGTTTTGTGCGGGTGCGTTATCAAGCAACACAAAATTAGTTTCTGCTAAGCTGTCGGGTTTAAAATCATTCACCATGTTCTTCTGAAAATCACTAATCATAAAAAACTCCGCATCCTTCAAGTCCTTATCCGTATTGCTTTTGGTGCGGTTATATACTTCCTGCAAACTTTTTACCGAAGGTGAAATATGTATCTTGTCAATAGCATCCAGCACCTGCTCTTTGCTTTGCAGGCTGTGCGATGCCGCATAAAAATCATTGCTAATCAACTGTATCTTATCGCTTGCCCCGGCACCCTGTACAAGCTCTCTTGCCTTGCGTTTGGCATCATCCAGCAGGTTGCCGTTCTTATTAGCAGCTTGCATGCTAAACGAATTATCAATATATATGGTTATAGCCCTTGCGCCTTTTTTTAGGTTGTGATTACTGGGTATATAGGGCTGCGCAAAGGCAAGAACCAAACAGGTAAGTGCCAACAAACGAGATGCCAGTATAAGCAAACGCTTGAGGGTAGATTTTGATTTGCTCTCTTGCTGTACTTCCTTTAAAAAGCGGACGTTGGTAAAATAAACCTTTTTGTAGCGCCTGAAATTAAACAGATGAACAACGATGGGAATAGATAAAGTACTTAGTGCAAATAGAAACGAGGGAAATAAAAAGCTCATCAAAAACCAAAGATACAATAAAACTTTTTATTAATGCATGTGAACGTAAAGCCCGACGGCGGTAATCTGCAAAAATACCCAAAACATATCCTTCAACAAACTAAGGATGAAAAGACTTTTTAAAATTAGCTTAGCTGCTCAGTACAAAACCTCTTCACAATTAAATCACATTTACGAATAGATTTCTTTAACCACTCAATATAGATGCCTTGTTTTTCTTCTTCAGATAAATAAGGTTCAGGAACTTGCTTTCGTATTTTATTACTAAACTCGTTCATGCACATGGCAGCGCATACACTGATGTTGAAGCTTTCGGTAAAGCCATACATGGGTATTTTTACAAAGGCATCTGCCATATCAAAGATGTCTTGTGAGATACCTTCTTTTTCGGTTCCGAAAACAAGTGCAAATTTTTGCGTTACATCAAAATCGTAAATAGTCTTGTCGTTTTTATGAGGGGTAGTGGCTACAATTTTAAAGCCTTGTTGTTTTAAGTTATCAAGCGTTTCTCGGGTATTCTTATGTCGGTGAATAGTTAACCACTGCGAAGCTCCTAATGCCACATCATCAGATACTTTGTAAAAATTACGTGTCTCAATAAAGTGTACGTTTTGTATGCCGAAGCAATCTACACTACGCAAAACGGCACTGGCATTATGTGCCTGATAAATATCTTCCAGGACGATGTGCATGTGGTTAATGCGCTCTGCAATAACTTTATCAAAGCGTTGCAAACGCTCATCGCTTACAAAGGTTTTTAAATAAATAAGTAGTGCCTGCTTTTGTGCGGAGGTGAGATTCTCTGACACAAGAATAAATTAAAATTTCAGATAAGGCATTAAACCATGCAAGCCACCTTCTCTGCCAAAGCCACTTTCTTTGTAACCGCCAAAAGGAGAAGTAGGGTCAAACTTATTATAGGTGTTTGCCCAAACAACACCTGCGCGCAGTTTGCCGGTCATGTTAAATATCTTAGAGCCTTTGTCTGTCCAAACACCTGCACTTAAACCATAAGGAATGTTGTTAGCTTTTTCAATTACTTCCTCTATAGTTCTAAAAGTTTGCACAGCCAACACAGGTCCGAATATTTCTTCCTGTACAATGCGGTGCGATTGTGATGCATGCAGGAATAATGTAGGTTTACAGAAATATCCTTTTTTAGGAATGGCGCAAGAAGATTGAAACAAATCAGCTCCTTCATTTACGCCTAATTTTATATAATGATTTATTTTATCCAACTGTTCTTTAGAGTTGATAGCACCCACATCGGTATTCTTATCTAAGGGGTTGCCCACAATAAGTGTTTCCATGCGGTCTTTCAGCTTGCGAATCAATTCATTTGCAATACCTTCCTGCACAAACAAACGCGAACCTGCGCAACAAACATGCCCCTGGTTGAAGAAGATACCATTCACAATTCCTTCCACAGCCTGGTCTATAGGGGCATCTTCAAACACTATGTTAGCGGCTTTACCACCAAGTTCAAGCGTTATTTTTTTATCCGTTCCTGCAATAGATTTTTGTATGAGCTTACCTACATCCGTACTTCCGGTAAAGGCAACTTTGTTTACATCAGGATGGTTAACAATAGCAGCACCTGTTTTACCAAAGCCTGTAATAATGTTTACCACGCCATCAGGTAAACCACTTTCCTGAATAATCTCGGCAAGCTTCAAAGCAGTTAGCGGAGTAGTCTCCGCAGGTTTCAATACAACGGTATTACCTGTGGCAAGTGCAGGAGCAATTTTCCAGGCAGCCATTAATAAAGGAAAGTTCCATGGAATAATTTGTCCAGCAACACCTAATGATGTTGGGTTTCTTCCCGGAAATGCATACTCCAGTTTATCTGCCCAGCCTGCATAATAAAAGAAATGGTTAGCGGCCAAAGGCACATCTATATCTCTGCTTTCGCGAATAGGTTTACCGCCATCCATACTTTCTATAACAGCCAACTCGCGCGAACGCTCTTGTATCATTCTCGCAATGCGGAAAATATATTTTGCACGCTCTTTGGCAGGCATTTTTTTCCATACCTTTTCATAAGCATTGCGTGCGGCTTTTACGGCAAGGTCAACATCTTTTTCTTCGGCTTCGGCAACCTCGGCTAACTTCTCTTCAGTTGAAGGAGAAAAAGTATCAAAGTATTTGCCTTTGCCCGGCTTTACAAATTTGCCGCCAATAAATAAATCGTATTTTTTGTTCAGCTTAATGTGCTTGCTGTCTTCGGGTGCCGGAGCGTAGGTCCAGTTGCCCATCAGGTCTAATGTATGTTCTGTTTTCGACATAAAATAGGTTTAATCAATACTTATATAATCCTTAGAGTAGTAAACGCCTTTGGCTTCTTTCTCTAATTGTAAAATAATATCATTGGCAAGACTACTTGCGCCAAAACGAAACCATTCGTTCGTCATCCATTTAGAACCGAGGGTTTCACTAACCATCACCAAATATTGCAATGCCCCTTTAGCCGTAGATATACCACCGGCAGGTTTCATGCCAATCATAATGCCAGTTTTGTAATAATAGTCTTTAATGGCTTGCAGCATCACTAAGGTAACCGGCATAGTAGCGGCAGGCTGAATTTTTCCGGTAGATGTTTTTATAAAATCAGCTCCGGCATACATGGCAATATCGCTGGCACGACGAACATTATCTAAGGTAGATAACTCTCCTGTTTCCAGTATAACTTTCAGGCGGGCTTTACCGCAGGCTTTTTTAATGGCAGCTATTTCATCAAACACAAAATTGTAATTACCCTCTAAAAACTCTCCGCGAGAGATAACCATATCAATCTCATCCGCACCGTTATCAACTGCAAACTTAGTATCGGCAAGTTTTACCTCTAAGGTAGAATTGCCACTGGGGAATGCCGTTGCTACCGAAGCTACTTTTACGTTGCTACCCTTCAGCGCATCTTTAGCTGTTTTTACGTGAGTAGGATATACACATACAGCCGCCACCGTTGGTAAACTAGCTAAGCCATCGCAGGGGTGCACAGCTTTATAACACATTTGTCTAACCTTGCCTTCGGTGTCTTTACCTTCCAGCGTAGTTAAATCAATCATATTAAGCGCAAGCTTTAAGCCTTGCAGTTTAGCCTCTTTTTTAATACTTCGCGTATTAAAACGAGCCACCCGCTCCTCTATGCTTACCTGGTCTATGGTTGGCGATTGTTTGAAATCTGGAATTGTCTTACTCATAATTTTAGCGAATTATTCGCATGTCTTTTATTATTTTATTGGCACACATGCGTTCGCTTCGCTCGATTCAAAAGTAGTAATTATTTAATACTTGGCACCGCCTTCATCAACTCAATTTGTGTGCGGATAGATTCTTCGTGGATGAGTTGAAACAATTTTTCGGCAAAATCTTTAGTAAGGTTTTGTTCCGTCGCCCAATCGGTACGGGTTTTAAGGATGTGCATCCAGCGGTCTAACTGAAAAGCCGTAATGTTGTTTTTCTGTTTCTCGGTAGCAATGTTTTCAATAAGGTGCAGTCGCTCTTTTACCAGGTTAATTATTTCAGCATCTATCTTATCAATATTATTACGGATAGTATTTAACTGCTGGTTGAAAGCAGGATTGGCAGTAGATTTTTCTTTTACCTGCAAGTGGTTTAGCAGTTCGTTCAACTCAAAGGGAGTAATTTGCTGGGCTTTGTCGCTAAGAGCTTCGTTGGGGTTAATATGGGTTTCAATCATTAAGCCGTTCATCCCCATATCCAGCGCATTTTGGGCAATATCAAAAACCAAATCTCTGCGTCCACTTATATGACTTGGGTCGCAAATGATAGGCATATCGGGGAAGTTAACTTTCAACTCAATAGGTATTTGCCAAAGCGGTGTGTTGCGAAACGTGTTTTTTGCCGATGTATGAAAGCCCCTGTGTATAGCCGCCACCTGTTGCACGCCGCTGTTCAGCACGCGCTCAATAGCACCTATCCATAATTGCAAATCAGGATGGATAGGGTTTTTAATCATTACCTTGCAATCAACACCTTGCAACGCTTCGGCAAGTTCCTGTACCGAAAAGGGGTTGGCAGTAGTGCGCGCACCTATCCAAAAAAAGTTAATGTTGTGTTTAAGCGCAGCCTCTATATGCTCGGGTTGTGCAATCTCAATAATAACAGGCAGTTTGTAGGTTTCCTGTACTTCCTGCAACCAGGGCAATGCCTGTATGCCCATGCCTTCAAACCCTCCCGGACGCGTACGTGGTTTCCAAACACCTGCTCTAAAGGCATGCACCTTTTTGCTTGCTGATATTTGTTCGGCAGTTTGCAATACCTGCTCGCGGCTTTCTGCGCTGCATGGTCCGGCAATAATGAAGCAGGATTTATCTAAGAAGTTTATGGTTGAGTTCATCTTTACAAGACAAAGGTATTAGTTTAATTTTAACTTAAATAGGGGCGTTCTTTCCATTGATTTGGCGTTGCGCCGCAGGGTTTTATCATTGCGCCGCGTAGTTTTATAGTTCATCCGCAGCGTTTGATGGTTGCGCCGCAGGATTGTATGGTTCATCCACATAGTTTTACCGTTGCGCCGCAGAGTTTTATCATTCATCCGCAGTGCTTTATGATTGCGCCGCGTGATTGTATAGTTCATCCGCATGGTTTTATAGTTGCGCCGCAAAGTTTTATGGTTCATCCGCAAGGGGTACTAAAAAAGGCACCGAAAGATGCCTTAGTGACCTCACCCCCAACCCCTCTCCTAAGAGGAGAGGGGAGAGTGATTTATTTCTTTTTGTGGTGTTTGCGATGGTTTGAAATTGCATCGGTTCTAAAACGGATTGCGGCAACTTGTTTGTATTGAGGGCTTGAAGCACCAAAGGCAGATTTTACGTATGCCTTTACTTCTTTAGCTATTTGAACCAAGCCAGTTGCAGGGTCGTAGAGGGTTTTGGTGCGAGTTGCCATAGAAGTGTGGTAAGCTGTTTGGGCAGTTTTTACATTATTGTTGGCCGTTGTATAAGATGCTGCGGTTGTGTTTAGGTTAGTTACTTTAAGATTGGCTTCGTTGGGATTGTAGGCGGGATATAGGGAAACATAACTTACGAGTTCTTGAAAGTGGGCTACAAGTTCATCAAAACTAAGTTGGGCAGTAGAGATGTTTACGGGAGTTGGAACGGTTGTAGTAGGTGTTGTTCTTTCGGGAGAGGGAACTGAAGTGGTGGGTGTGGTAGTTGGTGTGCCACCACCTGTTGGTGTTGGAGTGGGTGTAGGAGTTGAAGTTGTTGTGTTGGTAGTTGTTTTTTTAGTGGCGCGGCTGCCCTGAATTTTGCGGTTAATTGTTTTTGCATTTAGCATGGTTTGTGCATTTGCACCTGCTGCCAGCAATGCTGCCATGATTTGTGTGGCAAGGGGTTTGAGACCTATAAACAATACCTCGCGCGTATTAATGACATGATTGAGGTTGTTGTGTTTGGTATCCATATCTGTAAGGGCGTTGGATGCATTGGTATAGATGGTTTGGAGTGCCGTTATAGTTATGGCAGAGTTAGAAGGATTATAAGCCGAGCCGAAACCTTGGCAGTCTATTATTAGGGTTTCGAAGTTGGCTACGTTTTTTGCATGACCTGTTTCTGAGGTTGAGGTTTTTTTGGGAGTTGAAGATGAGGTTGCCATTGTGTTTCTTTTTAAAGTTTATTTATTGCTTAACGTAAAGTTAACGAAAATAGTATGGAAATCCTTGGTATACTTATGAACCAGCGGTTTATATTTAAATTTTTGTATGTGAAAAATAAGGTTATTTTATAGGGACGGAGTTTTTTACTACTTTATTTTTGTTGGATGAAAAAGAAATGAAAGTGGTTTTTGTTTTGTTACTTTCTTTTGTCTTGAAACAAAAGAAACAAAAATTCAAGACTGCTTAATATTAAAATGAAATTCTACGCATCGCTACGCAGATTTCAAGAACTCGCTGCGCTCAGACAGCTTGAAATCTTTTGCTTCGCTTGCTTGAATTTCTATTTTAATCTTAAGAGGTCTGAAAGG
>CAJCJB010000328.1 GCA_903970545.1 Candidatus Saccharimonadota bacterium
TAATATTAAGTACATACTGGAAGATGCGGGCAGCAGTTGGAATAAGATTGTGGATGTAACCGTTTTCTTAACCAACATGAAAGATGATTTCCCGAAATACAATAAACTGTGGGCAGAATACTTTAAAGAAAACCCTCCCTGCAGAACTACTATAGAGATTAACTGCCTGCCAACACCTATTGCTATTGAGCTAAAAGTAATGGCGACTATTGATTAATTCTTAATCAGCCTGCAAAAACGGATAACGATAATCGGTTGCGGGTACAAAAGTTTCTTTAATTGTACGCGGAGTTACCCAACGCAATAAGTTAATCTTTGCTCCGGCTTTATCGTTTGTTCCGCTGCCACGTGCACCACCAAATGGTTGCTGGCCAACCACGGCTCCGGTACATTTATCGTTTATATAAAAATTACCTGCACTGTTCACTAATTTTTTAGTAGCCAGTTCAATAGCGTAACGGTCTTGTGCAATGATAGCTCCCGTTAGTGCATAGATGGAAGTTGAATCTACTACGGCGCAAATTTCTTCAAACTTATTTTCGTCATACACATGTATGGTTAGCACAGGCCCGAACAACTCTTCGCACATGGTAACATACTTAGGGTCTTTAGCTACAATAACGGTGGGCTCTATAAAGTAACCTTTACTCTTATCGTAATTACCTCCTGCAATCACCTCAACATCTTTATCTTTCTTGGCAGTTTCTATATACTTAGCTAACTTATCAAAACTCTTCTCGTCAATAACGGCATTAATAAAGTTGGTAAAGTCTTCGGTAGGACCCATCTTCATACTCTTCAAATCGGCAACCAGTAATATCTTTACTTCACTCCACAAATTAGAAGGGATATACACACGTGATGCTGCCGAACATTTTTGTCCCTGATATTCAAACGCACCTCTGCTGATGGCAGTTACCAATGTTTTTACATCGGCCGACTTATGCGCCAATATAAAATCTTTACCACCCGTTTCGCCTACAATACGCGGATACGATTTGTACTTATGAATATTGTTACCAATGGTTTGCCAAATGTTTTGAAACACTTCGGTGCTTCCGGTAAAATGTATTCCGGCAAAATCACGGTGATTAAAAATAACCTCAGCCGCATCAGGGCCACTTGGGTAAATAAGGTTAATTACGCCATCAGGAACTCCCGCTTCTTTAAAAATTTCCATCAGCACATTGGCAGCATATACCTGTGTGTTGCTTGGTTTCCAAACCACCACGTTGCCCATCATAGCGCAAGAAGAAGGCAAGTTGCCGGCAATGGCAGTAAAGTTAAACGGAGTTAAGGCATACACAAACCCTTCTAAAGGGCGCCACTCAAGTCTGTTCCAAACACCCGGACCTGATATAGGTTGCTCGGCATAAATCTCAGACATATAAGAAACATTGAAACGAAGGAAGTCGGTAATCTCGCAAGCCGAGTCAATCTCTGCCTGATACACATTTTTGCTTTGCCCCAGCATAGTAGCGGCGTTAAGCTTTGCACGATAAGGACCTGCAATTAATTCAGCTGCTTTCAGGAAGATACTTGCACGGTGCTCCCAGCTTAACTCTGCCCAATTTTCTTTTGCCGCAAGTGCCGCATCTATGGCTTGTTTTACATGCTCTTTAGTACTCTTGTGAAAATGCCCTAAGGTATGTTTATGGTCGTGAGGCGGCGCTAAACGTATCTTATCATTACTTCGAATTTCTTTACCGCCAATATACATAGGTATATCAAGCTCTTGCCCACGCAGGTGCTTAAGCATAGCCTGCAACTCTTTGCGCTCTGCACTTTGCGGGGCGTAGTTCTTAATGGGTTCGTTATGTGGTGTTGGTATTTTAAAGATTCCTTTAGGCATGATAATTTTTTTACAAAACTAAGATTTTAGTCGTTACGGCTTTGTAAATAAAGGAAGTTTTTGCAGGAAGAATTAATAGGAAAATCTACTTGTTAGTCCAGCCTTTTTTAAGCTCGCCTTCAAGGGCTTCGATAAGGAGGTCTTTGTTTTTTACTTCGGCGGTAAGCTTCAGCATTTCGTCTTTTAAGCGCGTAATCTCAGACTTATATCTTACTTCCTGATCGCTCCAGATGTTCACATCATAATAACGCTCTTTACCTTCGGTAAAGTATTTTTCCATTTCGTCGGGGTCGCGGAAGAAGCTGTAAAGGGGTATGCGTAATTCTTTAGAGATAAGTTCTAAAGTACGTACTTCAAGGGTTTTAGTTTCAAGGGCATGGTCTAACTCGGCTTCGGTAAGGTTTAAATGGTCGGCAAGCTCCTTATAGGTGTAGTTATTTTCGGAAAGAAGCTTAACTATTTTGTTCTTTAGATTCATATAAACTTTTCTGTTTAATGTAATCATACTCTAACAAAGATACTAATTAACATTTAGATTATACAAAAAGGCAGCATTATATTTTTAATAACGCTGCCTTTAAAGATTTATTTATTCTCTGCCTGTGCTTCCGGTTTTGGTAACAATACCTTGCGAGATAATTTAGATTTACCTGTTTTAGGGTCGTTGCCAATGTATTTTACTTTAATCATATCCCCTTCTTTCAACACACCTTCCAGACTGTCTAATCTTTTCCAATCAACTTCAGAGATATGCAATAATCCATCTTTACCGGGCATAAATTCAACAAAAGCACCATACGGCATTACCGTTTTTACTTTTGCATCATATACTTCACCTATTTCAGGTATCGCTACAATACCTTTTATACGCGCTAATGCAGCACCTGCAGAGGCATCGTCTTCTCCGAAGATTTCAACCAGACCTTTACCGTTAATTTCGGTAATAGTAATAGTGGTATTGGTTGTTTTCTGAATTTCCTGAATGATTTTACCTCCTGGCCCGATTACCGCACCGATGAAATCTTGAGGAATTTCGATTTGCAATAATCTTGGCGCGTGTGGTTTATAATCTGTACGAGGTGCAGCAAGTGTTTTGCTGATTTCGTTTAAGATATGCAAACGACCCTCTTTTGCCTGATTTAATGCCTGAGACATTACTTCGTAAGGAAGTCCGTTTACTTTTAAATCCATCTGCACAGCTGTGATGCCGTCTTTAGTGCCACAAACCTTAAAGTCCATATCCCCTAAATGATCTTCATCTCCTAAGATATCGGAAAGAATAGCATAGTTACCTTTATCGTCAGTAATCAATCCCATAGCAATACCGGTAACCGGTTTTTTAATTTGCACACCGGCATCCATTAGGGCAAGCGTACCTGCACAAACGGTTGCCATAGATGAAGAACCGTTACTTTCTAAGATATCAGATACTACACGAATGGTATAAGGACAGCTTTCGGGTAACACTTTTTTAAGTGCGCGCAGAGCTAAGTTACCATGTCCAACCTCCCGACGAGAAGTACCTCTGTTTGGTTTTACTTCGCCCGTAGAGAACCCGGGGAAGTTGTAATGCAATAAGAATTTATTCTCTCCTTCTATAAAAGCACCGTCAATTAACTGCTGGTCTAATTTAGTTCCTAAAGTTACTGTAGTTAATGACTGAGTTTCTCCACGTGTAAATACCGCCGAACCGTGAGCAGCAGGCAAATAAGCTACTTCGCTCCAAATAGGACGGATATCAGTTGTTTTTCTGCCATCTAAACGCAGCTTGGTATCTAATGCAACTCTACGAACCGCATCATACTCAACTTCGTGGTAGTATTTTTTAATAAGTCCTTCTCGTTCTTTTAATTCTTCAGCAGTAAACGTTGATTTATATTCTTCCAATATAGCTTTGAAGGCCTTTGCACGTTCATGTTTATTTGGGTTCCCTTGCTTGGCAACCTCATACACTTTTTGGTATGTAGCGTCGCTTATTCTTTTCTTTAAATCTAAATCGTGTATCTCATGGCAATATTCACGCTTAGCTTTGTTGCCGGCTTTTATAGCAAATTCCTTAATAGCGTTGATATGTCCTTTAATAGCTTCGTGCGCAAACTTAATAGCCTCAAGCATCTCCGCTTCACTTACTTCACTCATCTCACCTTCTACCATCAAAATATCGGTAGCCGATGCAGCAATAATCATATCTAAGGTTGATTTCTCCAAATCTGGTAAACTTGGATTTAAAACCAATTTACCGTCAATTTTACCAACGCGTACTTCAGATATTGGTCCGTTAAACGGAATATCCGAAACAGCCACAGCAGCCGAAGCAGCAAGGCCTACCAATGCATCTGGCATTGTTTTTTTATCGGAAGAAATCAACTGAATCATTAATTGAATATCCGCATGATAATCTTCAGGGAACAACGGGCGCATAGCGCGGTCTACAATACGGCTTATTAATACTTCGTAATCAGAAAGTTTGGCTTCTCTTCTAAAGAAAGAGCCCGGTATACGGCCTGCAGCAGCATATTTCTCTTGGTAATCTACGGTTAAAGGTAAAAAATCTACACCTTCTTTGGCTTCTTTAGATGATACTACAGTAGCCAGTAGCATGGTATCGCCTATTTTTAATACAACTGATCCATCAGCTTGTTTGGCAAGTTTGCCTGTTTCCAGTGTTGCAATTCGTCCGTCTCCTAAATCGAACGAATGTGTTGTTCCTAATTGTGACATGTTTTTTTGTTTTGTGTTCCGGCCTTTCCGAAACGGGTTTATATTTACTTGTTATTTAATTTATTCGCTTTTTAATATGTTTTTATTTGAACTCATGTATTCGCTTCGCTCGGCTCTCTTTTAAATACAAAAGGCATTCGAGGTATCCCGAATGCCTTTTGTTAAATTTATATTCCGTTCATTATTTACGGAGGTCAAGGGTTTTAATCAAAGCCCTGTATTTTTCTAATTCATGACGTTTTAAGTAGTCAAGCAAAGAACGGCGTTTACCTACTAAGTTTAGCAGAGAACGTTGTGTGCCAAAATCTTTTTTATGGGTAGCTAAATGCGCGCTTAAATGACCAATACGGTGTGTAAATAGGGCAATCTGAGACTCGGTAGCCCCTGTGTTCTTCTCTGAACCACCGTGCTTTTTGAAAATTTCTTTCTTTACTTCTGTTGATAAATACATCTTATTCTTTTTTTAAGGACTGCAAATATAAGGCTTTTTTTATAAATGCAAACTTTTTTGTCATTTCCATTACAGACAGTCAAAAGCATTTTTCGTATTTAATCATGCCTTAAGCTCTTTATCCTGAAATAATGCAAGCCCCCACCGTTACATAGCTTGTTTCATCAATTAAGATAGCACTTCCGTTGCTTCTTAAATAGCTGTATAAATCAACAGCTAAAGGGGAGGCAGTTTTCAGAATAACCCTGCATACCTCATTTAACTGAATAGATGAAGAACCATATTCCTTTTCTAATGTATTTACATTTAGTTTATAAGCAACCTCTTTAACCACACAACGAACCTGCTTGGTATTATGTTGGATGATATAGTTAGAACCCACTTCCAAATGCTTAGTATCCATCCAGCATAAAACAACTTCTATATCCTGAGTAAGCTTTGGTTGAGATTCCGATTTTACAATCATATCTCCTCGGCTAACATCAATATCATCCGTTAAACGGATAACAATACTTTGTGGAGCAAGGGCCTCAACTACTTCTTTCCCACCCAATTCAATAGCTTTAATAGTAGATGAAATTCCCGAGGGCAAAACCAAAACCTCATCTCCTCTCTTTACAATACCACTGGATAGTTTCCCGGCATAACCTCTGTAGTCATGCAAGCCTTCCGTCTGTGGACGAATAACATACTGCACCGGAAAGCGCATATCGGTTAGATTAATATCCGTGTCAACCTGTATGGTCTCTAAAAGAGATAAAAGAGCTTCTCCTTTATACCAATTCATGTTAGTTGATTTCTCTACCACATTATCTCCACCTAAAGCACTAATGGGGATAAACACTACATCTTTTAAACCTAATTGCTGTTGGATGTTCTTATACTCATTCACAATATGCTTGTAGCGTTCTTCACTAAAAGCAACCAAATCCATTTTATTGATGGCAACCACTATGTGCTGAATACCCAATAAAGAAGCAATAATAAAATGCCTGCGTGTTTGTTCCACAACACCGTTTCGAGCATCAATTAAGATAATGGCTAAATCGGCATTGCTGGCACCAGTAACCATATTGCGGGTGTATTGTATATGTCCGGGAGCATCTATACTAATAAACTTACGCTTGGGTGTAGAGAAGTATTTATATGCCACATCAATGGTAATGCCCTGTTCGCGCTCTGCGCGCAGTCCATCGGTAAGAATGGCTAAATCAATCTCACTGCTTGCTTTGTTTTTGCTTTGTTTTTCAATGGCAATTAACTGGTCGGCTAAAATAGATTTACTATCATACAACAAACGCCCTATCAGGGTACTCTTCCCATCATCTACACTGCCTGCGGTTATAAAACGTAGTATATCCATTGCTTAAAAGTAACCTATTTTCTTTCTGTCTTCCATAGCGGCTTCCGAAACTTTGTCATCTATTCTTGTTTCGCCGCGCTCACTTATTTGCGATGCTGTAATTTCGGCAATAACAGCATCAATGGTAGTTGCCTTAGATTCTACCGCAGCCGTGCAGGTCATATCGCCAACAGTACGGTAACGCACCTGCTTTTTAACCATGGTATCTGTTTTATCAATCTGTATATAATCAGAGACCGCCACTAATTGATTGCTTGGCGTAAGCACACACTCCCTTTCGTGCGAGAAATAAATACTTGGTAAGGCTATGTTTTCTTTTTTAATGTAGTTCCAAACATCCAGCTCCGTCCAGTTGCTGATGGGGAAAGCCCTTACGTTTTCTCCTTTATGAATTTTACCGTTATAGATATTCCACAACTCAGGGCGTTGTAGTTTAGGGTTCCATTGCCCAAACTCATCGCGTACCGAAAAGATACGTTCTTTGGCACGCGCCTTTTCCTCATCTCTGCGGGCACCGCCAATACAGGCATCAAAACCAAACTCCTCTATGGTGTCTAACAAGGTATAGGTTTGCAAAGCGTTGCGACTGGCAAACTTGCCTTTGGGTTCACTTAGCTTTTTGGCTTTAATGGTATCGGCTACGTGGCGCACAATTAACTTCTCGCCAGTTTGTTTTACCAACTCATCTCTAAAAGCAAGTGCTTCGGGGAAATTATGCCCCGTATCAATATGCAGCAACGGAAAAGGAAACTTGCCGGGGCGAAAGGCTTTCTCAGCCAGCTTAACCAACACGGTAGAATCTTTACCGCCACTAAACAACAGTGCAGGACGCTCGAACTGCCCGGCAACCTCGCGCAAAATATAAATAGCCTCAGATTCTAACTGCTCTATATAATTTAATTTGTGTTTGCTCACGGAATAACTATTCTTTTACTTGCAATATTTATTTAAATAATAATTTGCACCAGTATGACCTAAATCATATGCCTTTCTCCAATCAGTGCAGGCTCCTGTTTTATCACCTAACTGAAATTTACAATCTGCTCTGCTTTTGTGTGAAGTCTTATCTTTTGGATTTAATTCAATTGTTTTAGAATAATCTTTTATGGCCCCTTCATAATCCTGCAATCCTTTTTTAACATCCCCCCTATGCTCATATACATCTCCATTTTTAGGATTTAATTCAATAGCTTTAGTATAATCTTCTATAGCACCTTTATAATCTCTTAATTTCTCTCTGGAAAATCCCTTATGAAAAAAAGCATCACTATAATTGGGATTTAATTCAAGAGCCAAATTATAGTCTTTTATAGCTCCATCATAATCTTTTAAACTTTCTTTAACCAATCCCCTTATAATAAAAGACCAGTCATCTTTCGAATCTAATTCAATAGCTTTATTACAATCTTCCAAAGCATCCGAATAATTTTTTAAATAACGTTTTGAATATCCTCTTTTAACATAAGCCTTGGCTAATTTTGGGTTTAACTCAATGGCTTTGTTATAATCTTCTATGGCTCCGCTATAATCTGCTAATTGCATTTTTGTTTCACCACTATTAAAATAAGCTATATCACTTTCAGGGTTTAATTCTTTAGCTTTAATAAAATCATCAATGGCATCCTTCATGCCTAGCTTTTCTTTTGCTACTCCTCTTCCTACATAAGCCGAATCATACTTAGGATTTAATTCGATGGCTTTGTTATAATCTTTAAGAGCTCCTTTATAATCTGCTAAACCTAACTTAGCCTTTCCCCTGCTTTTATATGCAATGGCATTTTCGGGATTGAGTTTAATGGCTTGGGTATAGTTATTGATAGCTTTCTTTAATGAGTCTTTTGTACTTTGTCCCCAAGCTTGCTTCGCTATACCCACAATAACGATAAGAAGTAGCAGAATCTTCGATTTCATGGCTTAAAAGTAGTAAAAAGCGGTTAATAGGGAGTATTTAAGAGGAAATACAACGATGTTTGAAACTCCGGCAATGGTGTTTGAAGTTCCAGCAACGGTGTTTGAACTTCCGGCAACGGTTTTTGAACTTCCGGCAACGGTGTTTGAAGTTCCGATAACGGTTTCCAAACTTCCGGCAACGGTTTCTAAAGTCTTGGCAACGGTGTTTGGAACTCCAACAACGGTGTTTGAAACTTCGGAGATTGCCGCGCTACGCTCGCAATGACAAAAGGAATACTAAAAGAAGCCTTTTAGTTTAACACCTTGCTCAATCTTTTTAAGTGCGGTAATGTATGCACCCAAGCGCATGGTGGTTTTGTACTCGTGGGCGTTGGTCCAAACATGTTCAAAAGCAGTTTCCATGCTTAAGTCGTGCTTTTCGTTCACTTCTTTTTCTGTCCAGTAGTAACCCATTTTGTTTTGTACCCACTCAAAGTAAGAAACGGTAACACCGCCGCCGTTTGCTAAAATATCAGGCACTACAATAACGTTTTTCTCTTGTAAAATAGCATCCGCCTCAGGTGTAGTTGGTCCGTTTGCACCTTCCACAATTAGTTTTGCATTAATGCGGTGTGCAACCTCTTCGGTAATTACATTTTGTAAAGCCGCAGGAACCAACACATCAACTTTAGCCGTTAAAAGCTCACTGCCTTTAATTTCAACACCGCCGGTAAAGCCTTTTAAAACACCGCCGTTAGCTTTTACATAATCTAAAGCCGTTTGAATATTGATACCTTTTTCGTTATAGAAAGAAGCCGTATGATCGCCAATAGCACAAACTTTAATACCTTGTTCGCTTAATAAACGTGCGGCATGAGAACCCACATTACCAAAGCCTTGCACCGATGCAGTTACCTTTTTAGGGTCTAAGCCCATTTTCTTTAGCGCACAAAGGGTAGAAACCATTACACCACGTCCGGTAGCGGCATCTCTGCCTAAAGAACCACCCAGCACAATAGGTTTTCCGGTAATAACGCCAGGCATATCTTCTCCGTGTATTTTATTAAATTCATCTAATATCCAGGCCATCTCGCGTCCGCCGGTTCCCATATCAGGAGCCGGAATATCTTTATTTACGCCAAATACATCGCGCATAGATTTTGCATAAGCACGGGTAATACGCTCTAACTCACCCACACTTAATTTACGAGGGTCGCACTTAACACCACCCTTGCCACCACCATAAGGCAGGTTAGCAACGGCACATTTAAAACTCATCCAAGCTGCAAGTGCCATCACCTCATCCGAATTTACATCCATCGCATAACGGATACCTCCTTTAGAAGGGCCTAAATGGGTAGAGTGTACGCAACGGTATCCTTCAAATATCTGAATCTTGCCATTATCCATGGTAACGGGCAAGCTTACTTTTACTAATTTTTGTGGGTTTCTAAGCACCTGGGCAACATCTTCAGATAAGCCCATTGCTTTGGCAGCGGCATCTAAGCGGGCTAAAACCGAATCAAACATACTTTCGTGAACTACTTTAGAGGCGGCAGTGTGTGCAGACATATTTCTTTAGTTTAGTTAAACGTAAATTTAAGCGGGCAAAGTTAGCATTTTCTTAAAACCAGATACCGCTAAATCGCCAAACTGTTATTTTGGGTAGATGAATGTTAAGCGAATGTTAAATTTATGGGGTGAGCCGAAAATATCTCAGAATGAGAAGTGAGTTTCCTGCAATGAAAAAAATATTTATGACTCTCTTGGCAATTATTTGTAGTTTTAGGGAAAGGAAAAGAATATTCATTTGCTTAAAGCGAGAGCAGTTCTAAAACATAAATTTAAAAACATACATGAAACAACACCTTATCAACACATTTACCTATAACGATTGGGCTAACAAAAAACTATTGGAAGCTATTCGGCAACTGCCCGATAAACAAGAACCCATCAGGCTATTCAGCCATCTTATTACTTCGCAAGACAAGTGGTTTAACCGGATTACAAAAGAAGTAGATGATGCCCACTTAAACTGGTTTGGTACTGTTTTTGCAGAAGAAGAACTTAGCCAACAGTGGCAACGTAGTGTGGGTAATTGGATAAATTATATAGAAAAGAACACCGAAGATGAATTTCAAAAGCACATTCAATTTAGCAGACCGGATGGAAAAACTTATCAGGTTACTATTAAAGATGTGATGTTGCAACTAAACTATCATTCCATGCACCATCGTGCGCAAATAAATACACTCATTCGTCAGCAGGGTATAAAGCCACCGGCTACCGATTATATTGTATCAGCCATAAAGGAAGTAGTCTAAAAGCGTCTTGTCTCTATAAAAAATGGTGCCCAATAGTCCCAAACTGAAATAAAAAACTTTTATATCTTTATTCCCACAATGAAAAAAACCTCTTTAATAACCCTGATAATTGCGGCATCATTTGGCTTTGGTTTCGCATTTAAAACCATCATCACAAAACCATCTAATCAAACAAATATGAAAAAAGTAACCGGCATTGGGGGCGTATTTTTTAAATGCAAAGACCCAAAGAAAGTAACCGAATGGTATGCAAAACACCTTGGTTTAACCACCAACCCCTATGGGGCAACTTTTGAGTGGTATCAAAATGCAGACAGCAAAAAGAAAGCACAAACACAATGGACGCCGTTTAAAGAAGATACAAAGTATTTTGCCCCTTCAACTAAAGATTTTATGATAAACTACCGCGTGGAGAACTTAGAGGCGCTTGTTGCGCAACTTAAAAAAGACGGGGTAACTATTGTAGATAAAATGGAGACTTACGACTACGGTAAATTTATTCATATCCTCGACTCTGAAGGCAACAAGGTAGAACTTTGGGAACCTATTGATTAGTACCAGCAAAAACCTACATGAAAAAATCAATTGTATTGCTTTTAGTTGTTGTTTGTGTAACCCTTGCCTGTCATACCAAAAAAGAGGTAAAAAAAGAAACTCCAAAACCTTATGTGTATGAGCCCACCGAGGCTCAGCTAACCGCAGGCAAAACCAAGTTTGCCGATTTAACTAAAGATAATCTTATCAAAGGGCGATCCATATATTACGGTGCCTGTATGAATTGTCACGAGCCAAAAAACATAAACGATTATGGTTTGGATGAGTTTTCGCATATATTAGATAACATGGCGCGCAAAGCCAAACTTACGCCTGAAGAGAAAAATGATGTGTTGCGCTACGTTGTTGCGATAAAGCTATCGGAGTCTAAGTAAGGGTATTTCACCTTAAAATCAGAATGAACACATTGCCACATAACAAAAGCAGTCACTAAAATTGATGCAAACAGCCCAAAACCTTAAAACAAACCATTTAACCCTATAAAATGCGCATGATTCCCTGAATTATGCGCATTTTTTTGTTCTACATAATATGAAGAGAATTTCATATTACCCAAACATCAAAAACCTTACCGTGAAAGAAACAAACAGTTCTTTCACACAAATGTTTCATTCTTTCACGTTAATGTTCAATTATTCGCAGCTAATCTTTAATTAGGCTAAACAAATAAACAATTGTGTCAAACAAGTCTTTAATTCCTTTGGGCAATTGTTTAATTACTTGAAGCAAGTCTTTAATTATCTGAGGCAATTAAACAATTATTGCAAATTAATCTTCAATTCTTCAGCGCAATTGTTTAATTAATTGAAGCAAATCTTTACTTATGTGAGGCAATTGAACAATTATTTGACGTTAATCTTCAATTGTTTGAGATAAATGAACACTTGTTTGCAACAAGTATTTAATTGTTGCGAATAAATGAACGCTTGTTTCAAATTAATGTTCAATTGTTTCGAGTTAATCTTCAATTGTTTCAAATAAATGAACACTTGTTGCAAATTAATGTTCAATTGTTTTGAATTAATCTTCAATTGTTTCGAATAAATGAACACTTGTTGTGAATTAATGTTCAATTGTTTCAAATAAATGAACACTTGTTGTGAATTAATGTTCACTTGTTGCAAATTAATGTTCAATTGCTTGCAAAATATGTCTCATTGCCTCTAAAATAGCTTGCTTGCTTTTAAAAAGGTGAAGGTTGGGGGACTGAGAACAAGACACTAATAGTTCTTCAGTCTGATCATTTTTTCTTTAATTCTTCAATCATTTTAAATTGCCTTGAAAGCAATACCAATGTCCAGCAGACAAATTCACTGAACCGATAATCTTCTTGCTTAATTTCATCAGGCTTCTTCCATTGATTATTCTGAAAATCAACATAGAACCCCCTGCTTTTATATTGGTCAGCTTTATTAAACCACTTACGAATGTTCGGCAAACTCGCCTGCAAGTTCAATTTTGCTATTCTTTTATATCGTGCTTCAAATGCTTCCATAAAAATCCTTATGTTTTCCGCTTCCGTTTCATCCATCTGTGACAGGGCCTCTTCTGAGAAAGAAATTTTATTTGCTTCGTTCACTTGACCAAGGACTTCAAGACCTTTGTTATGAAATACGTCGTAATTATCACGAGCAAATTCATGTTTATGCTGATGCCTCTTGAACATCTTCTTGACATCAATATCCACATTATTATGAATATACTTTAGATAGAGGAAAAGAGCTTTCACCGCTTCTTCCATAGCAAGAATAAGATGTGAATTAGCCATTGAAAAGTGACCCTCTTTCGCAATTAATGTTGCCATATCATAGTGAACATCAGCGTTGTTTGAACAAAGACGAAAGCCTTCTTCTGCTTGCTCTTTAGTAAGATTATTAAATTCAAAACTTTCCATGTTATAAAGGTAGATTTTAAACTCAAAAAAGCGCGCTCGTGCGGATTTGTAATCCGTGCTTTAAATTAGCAAGCTGCCAGCAGCCAATAAAACTCACCAACAAACAAACTAACCCTTCCCTAAATCGTACACCATTTCTTTTACGGTTTGTGCCCATTGCAGGTGTGTTTTGCTTTTATCAAACAGGGTGGGCATAATGGGTTTGCCAAACTTTAGGTGTATGTTTTTGTTGCTTTGCGAAAACATTTCGTCGGGCAAAAAAAGCATTTCTATGTTGGCTTTAATGCCCAGTTTTTTGCGCCAATAGGCAAAGTTGTAAAAGAAGCTGGAGTTCTTTCCATCTACAAACAAGGGTATAACAGGCTGGTTGTGCTGTATGGCTTTGGTTACAAAACTCTTTTTCCACTCCAGGTCTTTAATCTCGCCCTGTTGTTTGCGGCTCACCAAGCCTGCAGGAAATATAAACGACACCCCGGTAGAACCGTAAAAAGAATCTACCAGTTTTAGTTTATCGGTACTGGTGCCGCCCACCAGATTTACACCCATCAGCACCCCGTCAAAATTAACCAGGTTGGTAAGTATATCATTTACAATGGCGCGCACATCTTTGCGCTTTTGCGATATGGCATGTATTACGGCAAGCCCATCTATACCGCCCAACGGGTGGTTAGAGGCTACAATAACTCCGCCTGTGTCGGGT
>CAJCJB010000329.1 GCA_903970545.1 Candidatus Saccharimonadota bacterium
TTTTATAATGAAACTGAAATACAGCAGGTAGTTAATTTTACTAACGTATCACATAATAATCAGGCATTAACGCCTCCTACCGTTGTTGCTTTTGGGGGAACGAACACTATTCAAAGTGAGCAAAACGAAGGTCTTTTGGTAAAAGCAAGAGACGTTACAGAGTTAAGATATAATCATGCCCAAGCGTGGTATGTTTTTTATGATTCTACCATGACAGCCGGCATTAATAGCGAAGACACTGTTGATAATATCATTTACACCTACACATTTACACAGAGTAAAAAATATAACATTACTGGTGTAGTGCATTTTGAATATGCTATGTGGATAGAGCCACGTAACCAATTAGATATTGATTCTATTAATGTTACTACATCGGGCATTAAGAGTTTTGATAGCAACTCTTCTGATGTAAACATCTATCCTAATCCTAATAATGGTGTGTTTACTGTTTCTCTTAATGTGCTTGCCAATGAGAAAACCACCGATATTATCTTAACTGATATAACCGGCAGAGTAATTTATAAAGACCAATTAGATACACAAGCAAGTACAGCTTCTTCGAAAATTAACACAAGTGGTCTTGAAAAAGGAACCTACTTTATGCAAATAAGCAATTCACAATCTAATACAGTTAAAAAGGTTATCGTACAATAACCTTATTTAGTAAGACGTTATTTGCTTAACGTTTTCTTAACAATAACTTAACGAAGCCTTAACATTAAATTGTTGAGGCTTTGTTATTTTTACAGATATTATTACTCATCAACATATATCTGGTTATAGAATTTATTTTCTTAACGTTGGGGTTCGTTTTATAATCTTTCTTTGCTATAACTAAAAACAAGCACCATGACACAAACAAAGAAAAAACCTTATCCAAAGCTTTTGTACTTATGTGAATGCCTTGTGCTTCGCTTGTTTATCTTCAGGTTTTCACCTTTTAGAAAGCAATACCATGGCTAGAAGAAAGGTTAAGTTGGTGGTATTGTCGGATGTGCATTTGGGCACCTATGGTAGTCATGCCAAAGAGTTGTTGCAATACCTTAAATCTATTAAGCCAGAAACATTGGTGTTGAACGGTGATATAATTGATATATGGCAGTTTAGCAAGCGCTATTGGCCAAAATCGCACATGCAGATTGTGAAGCAAATTACCAAGTTGCTTGGCAAGGGCACCAAAACATATTACGTTACCGGAAACCATGATGAACTGCTAAGAAAGTTTGTTGGTTTTCGTTTAGGTAAATTACAGATAGTAAATAAAGTACTTTTAAACTTAGACGGAAAGAAAGCATGGATATTTCATGGAGATGTGTTTGACGTAACCATGCAATATTCTAAATGGCTTACCAAGCTTGGCGGGCATAGTTATGATGCGCTTATTGTATTTAACCGATTAGTAAATTACATCTCTGAAAAGATGGGCTATGGGAAGATTTCTCTTTCAAAGAAAATTAAAAACAATGTGAAGAGTGCTGTAAAATACATCAATAACTTTGAAGATACGGTAGCAGATATTGGTATTGCAAATGGCTACCAGTATGCTATTTGCGGACATATACACCAGCCTGAAATAAGAGAAATGAAAACCGCTAAGGGCGAGATTACGTATCTTAATTCCGGTGATTGGGTGGAGAATTTAACCGCGCTTGAATACAATGAAAAGAAATGGTCGCTATATAAATATCAGGATGACCCAATTGCACAAAGCATTGCGCTAAAAGAAGACAATAACGCTTATTTAACTCCTGAAGAGTTATTTGACAATCTTCTAAGTGAGTTTAAAATTAATCCGGCCACCGACTAATGAAGATATTATATGCCGTTCAGGCAACCGGGAACGGTCATTTAAGCAGAGCCATTGAGATTATTCCACACCTTAAAAAACTGGGCAAGACAGATGTGTTGGTAAGCGGTATACAAGCTGATATTGAACTTCCGTTTGAAGTGAAATATAAGTTTAAAGGCTTAAGTTTTATTTTTGGAAAGAAAGGCGGCATAGATTATATGAAAACTTATATGAAAAGTAATACTTTTCGTTTAATGAAAGAAATAAGACAACTGCCTATTGATAATTACGACCTTGTTATTAATGATTTTGAACCTGTTTCTGCATGGGCCACTCATATAAAGAAGTTACCCTGTGTAGCGTTAAGTAATCAGTGTGCTACCTTATCGCCCCGTGTTCCTCAACCAAAAGAAAAAGACCGCATAGGTATGTTTGTTTTAAAACACTATGCACCTTCTACAGCGCAATATGGTTTCCAGTTTCAGAATTTTGCACAGAACATATACACACCTGTTATCAGAAAAGAAATACGCGAGTTAAATGTTAGTGATAAGGGGCATTACACGGTTTATCTTCCTGCTTATGATGATGAGCGATTAATTAAAAACCTTACTCGCTTTAAGGATGTGAAGTGGGAAGTGTTTTCTAAACACAACAAAATAGCCTCAAAACACAAGAACGTTTACATACAACCTATTAATCAGGCTGCTTTTATGAAAAGTCTTTCTTCCTGCACTGGTACCTTATGTGCCGCCGGTTTCGGAGCTACATCAGAAGCATTGCACTTAAAAAAGAAACTGCTTGTTATACCCATGAAAGCCCAGTACGAACAGGTTTGCAATGCAACGGTATTAAAAACTATGGGTGTACCCGTAATGAAAAGTTTGAAAAAGAAACATGGGCATCATATTGAAAACTGGTTAAACAACGGGAAGGTTGTTGATGTTAACTATCCTGATATTACTGCTGATATTTTAGACCAGATAGTAGACGATCAATTGCATAATAAACACAGACATACTTTTTCAGATTAACTCTACACGCTCTTGAACCTTCACAGCAAAGACTTTGGTAAAGATTTTATTTGGGGCGTGTCATCTTCGGCTTATCAAACAGAAGGCGCGCACGATGTTGATTTAAAAGGCTTTTCCATCTGGGATGAATTCTCTAACCAAAAGAAAAAGATTGCCAAGAACCATAACGGCAATGTAGCTTGTCATTTTTACCACCATTACTCAGATGATTTAAAGCTGATGCAAAGCATGGGAATAAAGAACTTTCGTTTCTCTATTTCGTGGGCACGTATATTACCTAACGGACATGGAGTAGTCAACCTAAAAGGTGTTGACTTTTATAATCGTTTAATTAACCATTGCCTTGAGTTGGGTATAACGCCATGGATAACCTTATATCATTGGGATTTACCCCTTGAGTTGGAGAAAAAGGGAGGGTGGACAAACCGTGATATAGTTAGATGGTTTACCGAATATGTTTCCGTTTGTGTAAAGAGTTTTGGCGATAGGGTTAAAAACTGGATGGTACTAAATGAGCCCTTGGTATTTACAGGTGCTGGATATTTCCTTGGCATACATGCTCCGGGTAAAAAGGGCTTATCTAATTTCTTGGCTGCCGTGCATCATGTAACACTTTGTCAAGCAGAGGGTGCAAGAGTTATCAGAAACTTGTTACCCGATGCAAACATTGGCACTACGTTTTCTTCTTCGCATGTTGACCCATATACCAACAGCGAGAAAGATATAGAAGCAGCAAGAAAGGTAGATGTATTGTTAAACCGCTTATTTATTGAACCTGCCTTAGGCATGAGTTATCCCTTTAAAAAAATGCCCCTTATCAATCGCATAGAGAAATACATGAAGGCCGATGATGAGAAATTACTTGTCTTTGATTTCGATTTTATAGGCGTACAAAACTATACCCGAGAGGTTGTTAAACATTCTCTCTTCACACCCTTCTTTAAAGCATCTATTGTAAAGGCTGAAAAAAGAAACGTACCGCTTACTGCCATGAACTGGGAGATTTACCCGGAAGGAATTTATCATGTATTAAAGCTTTATAACGAATACCCCGGCATAAAGAAAATATACATTACCGAAAACGGAGCAGCTTTTCATGATGAGCCGGTAAATGGGAAAGTAAACGACCTGAAAAGAATTAACTTTTATAAAGGCTACCTGCAGCAGGTTTTAAGAGCAAAACAAGAAGGTGTTAAAGTAGAAGGTTACTTTAGCTGGAGTTTTACTGATAACTTTGAGTGGGCCGAAGGTTACTCTCCACGCTTTGGGCTAGTGTATGTTGATTTTGAAAACCAGCAACGCATAATAAAGGAATCAGCATATTGGTTTAAAAACTTCTTAACTGTGCCACATAAGGTTACTAAACCCCATAGTGTTTGGTAGTCTAAAACTCCCCGCTTAATTCCTTTATTTTAATAGAAGCAAACACAGCATAGTTTATCATATCCATGTAGTTGGCATCAACTCCTTCAGATATGAGGGTTTTCCCACCCATATCTTCTATTTGTTTTACACGCAGTATCTTCATCAAAATTAAATCCGTGATGGATGATACGCGCATATCGCGCCAAGCCTCGCCATAATCGTGGTTCTTGTTTTCCATCAGACTTTTGGTTTCGTGCATGTATTTATCAAACAAACCCGAAACCTCGTTGGCAGGCAATTCCATACGGGTATCATTGCTTAGTTGGTTTTGTATCAACGATATCACACAGTAATTAATAATCCCGATGTATTCATCGGCAATATCTTCATGCACCTTTTGCGTACCTTTTTGTTCGATACTGCGTACGCGTTGCGCTTTAATAAAAATCTGATCGGTAATAGAAGAAGTGCGCAGCACGCGCCATGCCGTGCCATAATCGTGCATCTTCTTTAAAAAAATATCTTTGCATTGTTTTATAACGATATCATATTGCTGAGAGGTATTTTTCATACTAACTAAATGAGGGCACAAGGTACAAATTTTGCATCTGATTTTTCTTTAACTGCCAACGGAAAAACTATTTCCCTTAAAATCCCTGTCGTAATGGGCATCCTAAATCTTACCCCCGATTCTTTTTATGATGGGGGCAGCCTTGTTTCCGAAAAAGAACTTCTTGCTAAAGCCGAAAAGCATATTGAAGAAGGTGCTGCGATTATAGACATAGGCGCTGTTTCCACCAAGCCTAATGCAGTTGAGATTAACCAAGAAGAGGAGCTGCAACGCTTATTACCTGCGCTTATATTATTAAGAAAGAACTTCCCCCATGTGTTTATTTCGGTTGATACCTATAGAAGCAACGTTGCACAGGCAGCAGCAGGCGAGGGAGCAGATATCATTAATGATATATCGGGTGGTACGTTTGATAACAACATGTTTGATGCCATTGCCAAACTCAACCTGCCTTATATACTGATGCACATACAAGGCACGCCGCAAACCATGCAGCAAAACCCGCAGTATAATGATGTGGTTACTGATGTATTTACTTTCCTATCCACACAGACAACCCATGCCAAACAAAAAGGCATAGCCCAACTTATGATAGATGTTGGGTTTGGTTTTGGCAAAACAACCCCGCATAACTATACCCTCTTAGCCAACCTCATCCGTTTTGCCGATATGGGTTTGCCCATCTTGGTGGGTGCATCCCGAAAAGGAATGATATATAAAACCCTGCACAACACCCCGCAGCAAGCCCTTAACGGCACTACCGTTATTAATACCCTTGCTTTGCTAAACGGCGCAAACATACTGCGCGTGCATGATGCCAAAGAAGCAACCGAAGCTATTCGGTTAGTAACTTGTTATCATTCGGTTTAGCAACTTATAGGAGTTTATTTTATTTTTGATTTTGATGGATGAAACTCCCGAGAAGTTATTTTACTCTATTACCGAAGTAGCCGAGCAGTTTAAGGTAAATGCCTCTCTCATCCGTTTTTGGGAGAAAGAGTTTGAGTTTTTAAAGCCTCGCAAAACAGCTAAAGGCAACCGCACCTACACCAAAAAAGATATTGAAAACATCAGGCTGGTATATCATCTGGTAAAAGAAAAAGGCTTTACCCTGCAAGGAGCAAAAGACAAACTATTGGAAAAACCCAAGCGGGAATCGAAAGATACCAAACCGGAATTAACTAAAAATGCAGAGGTTATAAAGAATCTGAACAACCTAAAATCGTTTTTACAGGAGCTGAAAAATCAACTATAGTTTAGCCCGATAATTCACTATTTCTTAATGTAAAAAGCCACTTGTAATATGGCTAAATACTGTATATTTGTCCGTCTTACAAAAAAGCGAATAACATGGCACAGCATGAGTTAGTAATGCCTAAAATGGGTGAAAGTGTTGCCGAGGCAACCATTATTAAATGGGTAAAAAACGAGGGCGATAAAATTAAAATTGACGAAACAGTTTTAGAGATAGCTACCGATAAAGTAGATAGCGAAATTCCCTCCTCGTTTGAAGGTGTTTTGATTAAAAAGCTTTTTAAAGAAGGCGATGTGGTGCAGGTAGGTACGGTTATTGCGCTTATCTCATCGGATGTAAATGCAACGGCAAGTGCGCCACAAACGCAGGCTCCTGCTGCACAGGTAACAGTTAATAATACACAGGTTGCAGCTCCCGTAAAAGAAGTAGCACATGCTACAAGTCATGATTTTTATCAATCAAACCGTTTCTATTCTCCATTAGTAAAAAACATTGCCAAAGAAGAAGGCATATCTGTGCAGGAACTTGAAAAGATTGCCGGTAGCGGAAAAGACGGGCGTGTTACCAAAACAGATATATTATCTTACATACCTAACCGTAGCTCACAACAAGCAACGGTTGTGGAAGAGCGAATTGAAAAACCTACCGCTAAACCAAGCAGCAATGGCAACGGACAAA
>CAJCJB010000330.1 GCA_903970545.1 Candidatus Saccharimonadota bacterium
CACTATAAACACCCTCTAAAAACTCCTTCAAAAAATATTCAAAATATTAATTATTTAGGAGATATTGTTACTTTATTTAGGGGGTCAATTTTGATTACAATTTTTGTCTCAAAGGGGTCAATAGTTGATTACAATCTACAACTTAAATGTTCTATCTCGGCAATTCTTCTTTCCTCGTTTCTATCCATAGCTTGATTTAAAACGCTGCGCATACGTAGAGGACCGATATGTTCTTGTGGATTAATACCTATGCTATCCACTCTATTTTCTAAACCTAGCCCCTTAAAATAATCATTAATAATCTCTTTTAAATCTTCATGAATTTGTTGATCCTCTTTTATAACAATTCTATATTTTCCACCGACAATCTTAGGCTCTAAATCTACGGCTTTTTTTGTCGATAGTTCCTTGCCGTCTTCAGTAAATCTTCTAGTAGTAACAAGTAAATGAGCGTGCCAGTTTTTTTCACCCTCATGTGGCTCGTGAATATCAACTTGTACCGCTAAACCCTCTTTTACCCATTCTCTTTTTTCTATTAACCGATGAGTAATTATTATTCTATCTTCTAAAGTAAGCTCTTTGTCATCGGGAAGAGCAAGTACGATATCTTTAAGTAGAACACTATCCTTTCTTTTTTCTAAACGCTCTACTTCATTCATTAACACTGCCGTGTTTTTAAACTTTTTATCTACATGGTCAGGTAATAGAATTTCATGATAGACATTATCACCGCGGTTTTGAAAATTATAAATTATATTTGTTTTTTCATCTTTAATTACTGTTCTAGCATTATATGCACCTTTACAACAAGCCTTTGCTCCTGCACTTCTTTGTACGTGTTCTATTCTTGCAAACTGGATTGCCATTATTTATTACAATTGATCGTTTTTAATTCTAGGACTTTTATATAAAATAGCATACTATAAGCATGTGTTGTTTACAACACTTATTGCGTATAACACTATTTCTACGAAATGAATGTTATAACTTTATCACAACTCAAGAAAAAGGTTTATAGTATCAGGCATATAACTAGATATAAGTAAAATAGGTATGATAGGCAACGGGGAAATGTGTTATATTATTACAGTACTAAGAGGTATTTAGTTGTAGATGATCCGATAATTTGCTATTTTTCTATAAACTAAATTGGTAAACTAAATACAAATAATCAAAGACTTGTAATTTATGCAAAATGTAAAAGAACAAAAAATAAAACTAGAGCAAAAGAAAAATAGACTCATTGCTGAAGAAACAAGATTAAAACTTAAAGAACGTAAAATGCGTACTCATCATTTAATTGAAGTTGGGGGATTAATTACTAAAACGGGTTTAGATTATTTACCTACTAATACTTTATACGGCGCACTGCTATCAATTGTGGAGTCATTAGAAACTAATCAAGCAATTAAAGATGAGTGGACTAGAGTCGGTAAAACTAAGTTAGATGAAGAACAAACAAATAAACATGCCGTGATTTTAAAGTTTAAACAAGAACCCTCTAATGAAATTCGTAAGATTATTAGAAATCATGGTTTGAGGTGGAATAAGCTACGTAGCGAATGGTACGGGTATTGCGCTAATATTAATTCTTTAAAAAATGATCTTAGTACAACTCAATACCAAATAGAAGAACTTTAAATGTGAGCTTTTATGAAAAAGAAACAATATCAACAAGATTATAATGGTTTTTCTGAGAACCCCCTTTCTCCTTTGTTTTATCAATATATAGATATTTTAAAATCTCATCATTTTCACAAAGAAGCGGAAGATTTATTAAAAGTAGCAGAGCAACACTATTTACCTGAAAACCGCAATATTATTACTAAAATTATTATTGAAATGCAAAAAGCGACTGCATATGACGAAACGAACAAATTTGAACAATACTTGCGACAATTATAAAATTAATGTTATTATCAACTAAACTTGGAGTCTTTATATGATGAATTCAAATTACGGCAAGACTTATAATACTTTTGCAGAGCATCCGCTAGCTCCTATATATTTTAAGTACATAGATATCTTGATATCAAGAGATTTAAATCAAGAAGTACAGCATTTATTAGATATTGCCGACGCTCCTATAACCGAGGAAAATACCGAGATATTTACTGATATTGTTGCAGCACTTGTGAAAATTGCTAATGAAGATAATATTAATGAATTTGAAGAATTAACTGCGACACGAAGTCGTTAAGAAGAGTTGCTTCAACTCTGTAAAGTATGAAGCCATCCTTATCACTGGATGAACCTAGGAATCTGAATAAAGAGCGATTCCGACAATGTACCGAAGATGCAGAAATGCACGGGATGTAAATCGTAAGAAGAGCATCCTTCTGGTAGTCGTGAACTGGATAAGGGCTAGGTAGTTGGTATGGTGAACATATGTGAATCTGCGATAAAGATCGTTATCAAAAATAAGCGTAAGCGACTGTATAAGGCTTAAGCCAAAAAAAATGGCAATGAGAATAGGTAGACTGATTTTAACTTGCAGCCTCGTGATCAATAAGTTCTCCGGTTGACAGCAGGCACCTAACCCAATGTACTTTTCTTAAGGGAACGTGGAAAACCCATATTTTCTCCATTAGGGTTTACTCTATTGGAAGGTTGACTGTAAGGAAAACTGTTGAGAATGTGGGCGTAGGATGTTGGAGTAAGCGAATGTCGTGCTGTAATGGTATGAATACAGGTTTAAAAGTTACCTGACGCGAAAGCGGGCAGAATTCCAACTGATCTTTCTTTGCGAAAGAGTTTGTATAATTAGAATTAGATAAAGAAATAGCAAATGACATTAAAGAAACAATCTTTAACTGGTGCATCTTTAGCCAAAAACGAGGATTGGCAAGCTATCAAATGGCAAGCCTCTGAGAGACTGGTATTCCGAATACAAATGCGTATCGCAAAGGCAATGAGAGAGGAGAAGTTTAATAAGGTAAAAGTCTTACAGAGACTTCTTACTCGCTCCTTTTCAGCAAAATGTATGGCAGTACGAAAAGTTACTACCAACAAAGGAGCTAAAACTCCTGGCATTGATGGTATCACTTGGAATACAAACAAACAAAAAACTGAAGCTGTTAGTAACTTACGACACAAAGGGTATAAACCTTTGCCAGTGAGACGTGTATATATCACCAAAAGTAATGGACAAAAGCGTCCTCTTGGTATTTGTGTAATGAAGGATAGAGCTATGCAAGCATTAAGTTTGTTCGCCCTAGAACCAGTAGCAGAGACTCAAGCGGATCCAAATTCATACGGTTTCAGGTCTTACAGGAGTTGTGCCGATGCTATTGCGCAATGTTTTATTGTACTTGCAAAAAGACATAGCCCGCAGTGGATACTGGATGGTGATATAAAATCTTGTTTTTGTAAGATTAGCCATAAATGGATGGAAGACAACATTCTCATGGACAAAAGTCTCTTGAGCAAATGGTTGAAATCTGGACATATGGAAAAAGGTACACTTATTCAAACAAATCAGGGCACTCAGCAAGGTTCTGTCATCTCGCCATGTTTGACTGTGCTTACATTATCAGGACTTGAGGCGGCCGTAAAAAGTGGTCTTAAAAGATCTGATAAAGTACATGTTATAGCATATGCAGATGATTTTGTGATAACTGGAAATTCTAAAGAATTACTGGAAAATCATGTAAAGCCTAAGGTAGAAGCCTTTTTATTGCAGAGAGGTCTTGAATTGTCTGAAGAAAAGACTAAGATAATCCACATTGATCAGGGATTTGATTTTCTAGGACATAATGTCCAGAAATATAATGGGAAACTACTGATAAAACCTGCTAAGAAGAGCATTAAGAACTTCTTACAGGAAATCAGAAGTAACATTAAAACAAAACCTACTATCAAAGCGGAAGATTTAATTAATCTATTAAACCCCAAAATAAGGGGATGGACTAATTATTTTAGCCATGTGGTCTCATCAAAAGTCTTTTCGTATGTGGACTACCAAATCTACAAAACACTTACTAGCTGGACTAAAAGAAGACATCCAAATAAAGGGATTCGTTGGGTGGTAAGAAAGTATTATCGCTCTGCGGGTTTACGAAATTGGATATTTTCTACTAAAGCAGGTTGTAAAGATGGTAAACCCAAATTTATAGACCTATTTAATGCTAGCCAAGTTAAGATTAAGAGACATGTTAAAATTAAGTCCAAAGCTACGCCATTTGATCCTAATTTTCTTGACTATTTTACCAAGAGAGCTAATAAAGGTATCAAATGCATAGCTGGACTAATAGTATGACTAACAGTTTAAAGGACTCATTACCGACTCTTGCTCACACAGGGGTTCTGAAAGGCTTGAGCCACGTGGACGGAAACGCCCATGCGTGGTTCTTATGGGAGTTCCTCTCAGTAATGGGGGGAGCTTACCAGGCGATTGCAATTAGAAAACCCAAACTAGCTACTATTTTACTATTTCAGCTCATTTACTTAAGATGCTACTTCATTGGTTAAAAAATAGTAGATTTTACAATGTGCAACTACAGGCTAATTTATTTGGCGGCGTCAGCGTAGTTTGTAGCTGGGGAAGTGTAAATAGTAAAAGAGGCGGTCATAAAATCATTATCTGCAATAATGAATCGGATGTTGAAAATACTTTACAAAGTATCAAAAAAAGAAGAAAGGCAAGAGGGTATAAAATAATTGATTACTAGTTTTATGGAAGGTGATAATTTGACGCCCACCCTCCATAGTTTAGACTTTGTAACTAGTTGATGTTTAGAGTATTTTTCTGATTTTTGAATATACAGTCGCAAGCTGCATTCTCAAATCACCGTTACTTTTACAAGTAATACCCATCCGATCATACATTGGGATTACTTGTAGTTCTCCCAATACATGGTGCGGATTATTACAAAAGTACTCGTTCATCGGTTTACTATATTCGCCTAACTTTTTTTGTCTGGTAGCTTGCCAATCAAAGACTTTGTCTATTTTTTGCAAAAAGACCAAATCAACAGTAATTTTTGCATCGGCAAATAAATTGTCGGGCAAGCGATAGGCAAGTATTAAATTAACTCCAGATTTATTAATAATGTCTCTTGCGTGGTCTTTTACATTGTCCAAGAAAAATTGTGGCAGTATCATTGCTATAATACCCTTATCTCTTAGCATCTTTGCGGATTTAGCAACAAACCAATGATGAATTATTAAATGCGATAAGTCTGGGTTAAAAACATCGTTTACCATACTACGACCGTACGGTGGGTTGCCAATTATTAAGTCGTATCTACTATCATTGCAGCAGAAATTCTCAAACCCCGTATTGATAATGTTAATGTTCCCGTGTAATTTATTAAATAACTTACAACTGGTATTATCTAACTCTATTGCATCAATATAGCTGTTCTTTGCTATTATTTGAGGTATATGATTAAAAAATATTCCAGTGCCAGCGGCGGGTTCTAATATATTGCGGCGATTACCGTCTACTCGCAAACCGCTAAAACCCATGCGTACTAAAGCTGTCCATATGAATTTTACCAGTAGCTCTGGTGTATAATAAGCACTTCCTAGAGTTTTTTTAACAGAGTTAATCTCGTCATCTGTTAGATAACGCTTTAATTCTCTGAATACTGAAGGGGTGAAGATTGCTTCTCTAAGACCTCCAAAGCCGCTATATTGGTTAAGCAACTCTTGATTAATCTCAGCTTTATTATCATAATTTGATAATGCGGCTAATACTTCAAGATTTTTTTTAATTCTCTCTTCTGACATTTTAAACCTCAAGATTTTAAGTTAGTAAAAAAAAGTAGGACAATCCTACAAAATGAAAGCTTTTGCTTTCATTTCTTGAGTTGAATGCGAAGCAAGATAAGATAAGTCAAGGCCGTAGAGCGAAGCGTGCCTTGACTTATCTTATCTGCGTAGTAGTATTTCTTCTTACTTTGTAATTACTTTCTTCTTGGTAGATTTACCTAAAAAGCGCTTGTATCTGGAACTCGGTGGCTTTTTATTGATAATTGATGGGTTATATGCTAATTATTGCTTATTAAAAAACGCAATCATACCTTGACTAACATTAAAGAGTAATGGTATTAATTTTGTTAAAAAATATATTTTAGCAGAATGGGAAGGATTATCAAGTG
>CAJCJB010000331.1 GCA_903970545.1 Candidatus Saccharimonadota bacterium
CTTACAAGCGTACTCTTCGGATAGATATAGCCATAACCCACCGTAGTAAGTGTTTGTGCGCTAAAGAAAAAGAGATCTAAGAATTCATGTAACGAATCCTTATGGCTTAAGTTACCAAAGTTGTGCGGACCTGCCCAATAATATAAACCTGCGAAAAATATGTTGGCGCAAAAATATCCGGTAAGTACCATTAAAATAAATCGCTTCCACGACATGGTAATAAGCGAATGATATATATCAATACGCCCTAAAAAATCGCCATCAAGTCTGCGGATGTTTACACTGCCGTCTCTGTTTAAAAAGCGTGTGTTTCTATGATAGTTCTTGGTGCCAAAACCAAAGCCCGCTTTCTCATTGCTTTTATCCTCATCCTTTTTAGCCATGCATTAAAAAACCTCTGAAGCAACTCTGCGTGTAGTTTCTGAAGTACCCATGGTATAAAAATGTACACAAGGTGCTTTTTGCTTTACCAGTTCTTTACATTGTTGTATAGCCCAGTTAATGCCAACTTCTTTTACTTGTGCATCATCTTTGCATTTTTCAATTTCTTTATACAAATCAATTGGCATATCAATGTGGAAAATTTTGGGTAACGCATTTAATTGCTTTTTTTGTGTAATCATTTTTATGCCCGGAATAATAGGAACCGTAATCCCTGCATCCTTACAGCTTTTTACAAACTCAAAATACTTTTTATTATCAAAAAACATTTGCGTTACAATATACTCAGCACCCGCATCTACTTTAGCTTTTAAATATTTTAAATCGCTATACATGTTTGGTGCTTCAAAATGTTTTTCGGGGTAGCCGGCAATACCCATGCAAAAATTAGTGGGTTCAGCATCTTTCATTTCCTCATCAATGTATTTACCCTTATTCATCCCATTAATTTGTTCAACCAAATCAAGCGCATAATTATGTCCGCCAGGTTCAGGCACAAAAGCCGATTCTGTTTTTATAGAATCACCTCTTAATGCCAATACATTATCAATACCTAAAAATTGCAAATCAATCAGCGCATTTTCTGTTTCTTCTTTAGTAAAACCTCCGCAAATAATATGAGGCACAGCATCCACATTATACTTATTCATAATGGCTGCACAAATACCAACCGTACCCGGGCGTTTGCGAATGGATACTTTTTCCAGATAGCCACCATCACGCTTTTTATACACATATTCCTCACGGTGATAGGTAACATCTACAAAGGCAGGTTTAAACTCCATCAAAGGGTCTATAGAATCGTATATAGATTGTATGCTTTTTCCTTTTAGCGGAGGAAGTATCTCAATAGAAAACAAGGTGCCTTTGCTTTGAGATATTTTATCGGTTAACTTCATAAATTATTTGTTCCTTAAATTAATAAGAAGCAAATCTACTAATTATTTAAAGTCTGATAAAAACTAAGCCCTGCCTAAACGCCAAAGCATTTTAGAGTGAGACCACAGCGCACTGGCAAAAGTTGGTGTGGTGTAGTAAGGAAAATTAAACTCACGCGCAGTTTCTTCTACAATCTTAGCTATCTTCTTATAATGCACATGGCATATATTGGGGAACAAATGATGTTCTACCTGAAAGTTTAAACCACCCACATACCAAGAGAATAACCTGCTGCGTTGCGCAAAGTTAGCAGTTGTATATAACTGGTGTACTGCCCAATCATTCTCTATATTTCCTGTTTCAGCAGGTACTACGGGGAAACTGGCTTCTTCTACCACATGTGCCGATTGGAATATCATAGATAATATCATACCTGCTGTGTAGTGCATGGCGAATACGCCTATTAATATTTTCCACCAAGCTACATCTAATACTAACATAGGAATAAGAACTACATACACATAATAAAGGGCTTTCGCAATAATTAGCAAGGTTAACTGAGAGTTGAATTTCTTGTTTTGTGTTTGCAGTAATTCCATCTTTCTAAAACGGGCCAATTGCTTAAAGTCTTTAACGGTTGACCATGCTACGGTTATAAAGCCATAAAAGAACCAGGCATATAAGAATTGAAACTTATGTACTTTCTTACGGGGCATGTTGGGAGAAAATCGTAAGAAGGAAGGTCCTTCTAAATCGCCATCATGCTCATGCACGTTGGTGTATGTATGATGTAATACGTTATGTTGCAATTGCCAGTTGATAGGTAATCCACCTATTAAACAAATACTGAAAGATAAAAACTTATTTACATTGGGGTTCTTAGAATAACTACCATGATTAGCATCGTGCATTACCGACAAACCAATACCTGCCATACCCACACCCATTACTATGCAAAGTGCTAAAAGCAATAAGTTTGATTGATACCCGCCAAAGAGAATTAAGAAATAAGGCACTAAATAAATAGCAAACATGGCAAAGGTTTTAAACACCATTGCTCCATTTCCATGCTTGGATATTTCGTTTGTTTTAAAGTATGCATCTACACGCTGACGAAGCGTGCTAAAGAAAAGACGCTGCTGCTGACCAAAGCGTGTTTTTAATATTTCTGCCATTTTTATTTACTGTAATTGTAGCTGGCAAATATACGCCTAATTTCTCTTAAATCTTATAGCCCAATAGTGGTATAAGCCATTTCTTAACATATATTTTTACTAACATCTTTTCCTACCTTTGTCACATGATATATGAATTTAACGGATACAAACCTGTAGTACATCCAAGCTCTTTTATACATCCGCAAGCGTGTGTAACAGGTAATGTATTAATAGGTAAAAATGTGTATGTGGGTCCGGGTGCTGCCATACGTGGCGATTGGGGACAAATTATTATTGAAGACGGTTGCAATGTGCAGGAGAATTGTACTATACACATGTTTCCGGGAGTAACTACTTTACTTAAAGAAGCTGCACATATTGGTCATGGGGCCATTATACACGGAGGTACTATTGGTAAGAATGTTTTAATAGGTATGAATGCCGTGGTTATGGATAACGTTGTAATTGGAGATAACTGCATTATTGGGGCACTTACTTTTGTGCCTGCTGATATGATAATACCCGAAAGAAAAGTTGTGGTAGGTAATCCAGCTAAGATTGTAAAGGATGTTAGTGATGAAATGATTGCATGGAAAACAAAGGGCACAGAACTATACCAGCAATTACCTACTCAGTTGCATGCTACCTTAAAACCCTGCGAACCTTTAACAGAAGTAGAGCCTAATCGTCCGCAGCAACAGGCACTTTACAAAACCTGGAACGAGAGTAAATAACTACCGAGTTCTATTATGCAGCAAACAAAAAAAACACATTACGCAGCCATAACTATTATGTTGTTGGCTGTTGTTCTGTCTTTAGTTCAGTTTTTATGTAACAGGAGTATATGGCTTGATGAAGCTATGTTAGCACTTAACATCATTAACAAAAATTATTCGGGGCTTTTACAACCATTAGATTATCTTCAGGTAGCACCCATTGCTTTTTTGCAAATTGAAAAAGTGCTTTCTGTTCTTATTCCCAATTCTGAATTTGGGTTAAGACTTTTTCCACTGTTATGCTTTTGGGCATCTGTTTATTTGTTTTATAAGATAACTCTCATTTTAACTAAGGATGCTAAAATTACTTTATTGGCTGTCTCCCTGTTTTGTTTAAATACTTCTTTGATATATTATTCTTCAGAAGTAAAACAATACATGTCTGATGTTTTTGTTTGTCTTCTTTTATATTATGTATTATTAAAAGAATATAAAAATAATACTAACAGATTTATACTACTTGCTGTACTTGGTGCAATAAGTATTTTCTTATCTAATGTATCTGCTATTGTTTTATCCACTATTGCTGTTTATTTAATAATTGAGCAAATCAAAGCCAAGAGAATAATTTATTTGGGATTAGCCATCCCTTTTATAACATGGGCTGTAGTTTTTAGTTTCTATTATTTGCGGTTTATTCATAACCATCCGAGTAAAGATGCCATGCTGGCTTATTGGAGTAACTGCTTTATGCCATTAAATGTTTTTGAAATCAACTTTTGGGACTTCTGTTTTAATAAAATAAAGATGGTTTTCTCTACCCTTTTACCCTTTGGTAATCTATGGATAGTAGCTCTTCTGCTCTTTATTATTGGCTTGTATTGTTTAATTAAAAGTAAAAACAGAAAGGTTCTCCTCTTCCTTTTATTACCCTTAGTGCTGCAACTTGTTTTATCTGCTTTTAAGATTTACCCTTTCGATTTAAGATTAATTCTGTACCAAACAGGTTTTTATATCATCATTCTTTCCATTGGAATTATGCGTATAATTAATCTGAGTATTAATAAAACCAAGAAACAATGGCTTGCTTGGCTCCCTATAATCTTTCCTTTAATAGTATGCATAGATATGTTAAAGAATTATCCTTCTAAAACAGAAGAGATAAAAGAGAGCATTCAGTTTATAGCAAGTCATATAAAACCTGATGAGAAAGTTTATGTTTATTACGGAGCGATAAGAGCTTTTGATTATTACCTAAAAACAGATAAAGTACCATTTAAAAACCAACTGGTTTATGGAAACGGGCATCGGGGCGAATCAAAAAAGTACGTAGATGAAATTAAAAAAAATACAGGTATGTGCTGGATTCTCTTCTCGCATATACACGAAGATGAAAATAGTTATATAACTAATTCTTTAGACTCTCTTTATAAAAAGACCCTATTCTACAAAACTAAAGACTCGGAGGTTTATTTATATAATCTCGTTAATAAACAATAAAACACAACTTATAACGTTTAACCCATAATTCAATTACTTTTCATTTTACTACATTTGTATCTTGATTATTAAACCCGCATGAAAAAGCAATTAATTGCAATTGTTCTAAGTATAGTAAGTTTTGGTGTATATAGTCAAACATCAAGCATTTGGCAAGCTTATGGCTCAGACTTACCTGCAAATTGGGGTATACGCTACCTTAGTGCTGTAGATTCTAATACCGTTTGGGCAATAGGGTTTTATAAATCTCCTTATGCTGCCACTAATGTATTTACTACCACCAGTAACGGCGGTACTTTTACAGCAGGCATTTTTTTACCTGATACAAATACT
>CAJCJB010000332.1 GCA_903970545.1 Candidatus Saccharimonadota bacterium
AATTAACTAACTATTCAAAAAACATACAATGTCTGGTACACTATTAGAAGAAAACGCGGTTGGGATGAATTTTCAACTGACAGAAAACCAAAACATGATTGCAGATATGATTCGCAAGTTTGGTAAAGAACATATTTTACCTCATTTTATGGAGTGGGACGAATCACAGGAGTTTCCGGTAGAAGTATTTAAAAAACTGGGCGAACTTGGCTTAATGGGTGTGCTTATACCTATTGAGTATGGCGGGTCGGGCTTTGGTTACCCCGAGTATGTTACTGCTATTATTGAGGTATCTAAAATTTGTGGCTCTATAGGTTTATCTATGGCGGCACACAACTCGCTTTGTACTAACCATATCTTAACCTTTGGTAACGAAGCACAAAAGAAAAAGTATCTTCCTAAACTGGCTTCTGCCGAGTGGATTGGTGCCTGGGGTTTAACCGAAACAGGCACAGGTTCTGATGCGGGTGGTATGAATACTACCGCTGTAAAAGATGGTGATTACTTTATACTTAACGGAAGCAAAAACTTTATAACACATGCCATTACCGGTAATGTGGCGGTGGTTATTGCCCGTACGGGTAATAAAGGTGATAGTCATGGTATGAGTGCTTTTGTGATTGAGAAAGGAACACCTGGTTTTAAATCAGGTAAAAAAGAAAAC
This sequence comes from Candidatus Saccharimonadota bacterium, assembly GCA_903970545.1. GTDB lineage: Bacteria > Bacteroidota > Bacteroidia > B-17B0 > Aurantibacillaceae > PALSA-968. Next base: position 665 of record CAJCJB010000332.1, read on the forward strand.
AAATTGGGTATGCGTGCCAGTGAAACTGCCGAACTTATCTTCACGGATTGCAAGGTGCATAAAGACCAAATGCTGGGCAAAGAAGGCGATGGCTTTGTACAAGCTATGAAAATATTAGACGGAGGGCGTATCTCGATTGCTGCTTTGTCTTGCGGTATTGCACGCGGTGCTTTTGAAGCGGCTCTTAAATACAGTAAAGAACGCGAACAGTTTGGTAAAGCAATTTCTCAGTTTCAGGGTATTGCCTTTAAGTTAGCTGATATGGCTACTGATGTAGAGGTGTCTGAATTGCTTACTTACCGTGCTGCCGATTTAAAACAACGCGGAGAAAAAGTTACCAAAGAAAGTGCTTATGCAAAATATTACGCATCAGAAGCATCGGTGCGTGTATCTACCGAAGGGGTACAAATATTTGGCGGCTATGGTTATACCAAAGATTTTCCTGCCGAGAAGTTTTACCGCGACAGCAAACTATGCACCATTGGCGAAGGCACCAGCGAGATACAAAAGCTGGTTATTGCCCGCGAGTTACTGAAGTAGGTAAATTCCCTTTTCCTGCCATTTTGAGCTAAGCGCAGTGGTCTCTTTGGATGTTTCTGCATTATGTGTAATGAGTCTGTCGGTTGTGCCGCCCTGCTTTTCACTTCCATCCCAAAAGAAATAATTTATTATCAACACCCAATTTCCTTTTGTTCAAAAAATAAAAAAAGGCTAAGCTTATTAAGGCTAATTTTAAGGCTCTAAATTTTTAGAACTTGGTATGAAAATAGTTTATTACGGTCATTCGTGTTTTGGGGTTGAGGTTAATTGCAAACACCTGTTGTTCGACCCCTATATAAGTCCTAATCCACTGGCAAAAAGTATAGATGTAAGCAAAGTTCCGGCAGATTATATTTTGGTGTCTCACGGGCATAGCGATCATATTGCCGATGCAGTTGATATTGCTAAAAGAACAGGTGCTATGGTTATTGCTGCACACGAAGTTGGTGTATGGCTGTACAATCAGGGCATTGAAAATATGCACAGAATGAACACAGGTGGCAAAGCCAAGTTTGATTTTGGTAATGTGAAATGCGTAAAAGCAGAGCACAGCAGCACCATGCCTGATGGCAGCAACGGCGGAAACCCTATGGGCTTTGTAATAGAAAGCAGCGAGGGTAATTTTTACTATGCCGGAGATACCGCACTAACCTATGATATGAAACTTATTGGCGATTACAGGCATATAGACTTTGCGTTCCTGCCTATAGGCGATAATTTTACCATGGGGGTAGATAATGCCATTATTGCTACCGACTTTATTAACTGCAAAGATATTATAGGCATGCACTATGATACGTTTCCACCTATAGTGATAAACAAAGAAGAGGCGATAAGGAAGTTTGACCACGCAGGCAAAAAACTAACCCTAATGGAAATTGGTAAAACCATAAGTAGCAAAGAAGTAATGAGTAATAGTACACAAGTAACAAGCTAAAATATACATGGGAAAAGTAATTGCAATAGCAAATCAAAAAGGCGGTGTAGGCAAAACAACTACGGCTATTAATCTGGCAGCAAGTTTGGCGGTATTAGAATATAAAACACTTTTAATAGATGCCGACCCGCAGGGTAATGCTACATCGGGAGTTGGAGTTGACCCGCGTACAGTAAAAGTGGGTATTTATGAGTGTTTGATGGATGAAGCCAACCTAAAGAAAGCTATTATAGAAACCGATACGCCTAACTTATGGCTTATTGCATCTGATATTGATTTGGTGGGTGCCGAGCTTGAACTGGTTGACCAGCCTAACCGAAACCAGAAATTAAAACACCTGCTGTCTAAAGTAAAAGATGATTACGATTTTGTTATTATAGATTGTTCTCCTTCGCTTGGTTTGGTAACATTGAACGTGCTAACGGCTGCTAACTCAGTAATTATTCCTGTTCAGTGTGAGTATTTTGCTTTAGAAGGAATGGGCAAATTGCTTCATACCATAAAATTAGTTCAAACAGAAATGAACGAAGACCTTGAAGTGGAAGGTGTTTTATTGACCATGTATGATATTCGTTTAAGGCTTTCTAATCAGGTGGTAGAAGAAGTAAAATCTCATTTCCAGGATATGGTGTTGAATACTGTTATACATCGTAACACTAAATTAGGAGAAGCGCCAAGCTATGGTAAAACTATTATTATGTATGACGCTGCCGGTAAAGGTTCTGTTAACTATTTGAACTTAGCAAGAGAAATTCTGCAAAAGAATGGCTTGACAAAAATAAGTAATGATGCCCGCTTTATGGATGTGGATGAAGATGTGCCTGAGCAAGAACTTGAATAATACAACATACAGCTTACAAAAATTAAAGATAAGAAGATGAAGAAATCAGTATTAGGGCGCGGATTAAATGCCTTATTAGAAAACTCTAAAACAGATATTACTACCAAACATAACGGGAATACAGCTCCAGTAGCAGGTTCTATTAGCTCCATAAGAATTTCGAGTATTGAAGTAAATCCCTTTCAGCCGCGTACACATTTTGATGAAGATGCCCTGAACGAACTTGCCGAATCTATCAAACAACATGGCATTATACAACCCATTACCGTTCGTAAAATGGGTTATGATAATTACCAGCTTATTTCGGGTGAGCGTCGCTTTCGTGCATCTCAAATTGCAGGCTTAACTGAAGTACCTGTTTATATTCGTATTGCCAACGACCAAACCGTTCTTGAAATGGCTTTGGTAGAAAACATTCAACGCGAAGATTTAGATGCCATTGAGGTTGCCATTAGTTACAAACGCCTGATTGATGAATGTAACTTAACGCAGGAACAACTGGCAGATAAAGTTGCCAAACAACGTTCTACGATTACCAACTACTTACGTCTGCTGAAACTGCCTGCCGAAATACAAAAGGGTATCCGTGATAAACAAATAAGCATGGGGCATGCCCGCGCACTTATCAGTATCGAGAATGAAGATTTGCAATTAGCTTTGTTTGCTAAAATAATAGAAGAAAATCTTTCGGTAAGAGATGTTGAAATGCTTGCCCGTGGCGAGAAAGTTAAAGTTCACATACCAAAAACAAAAGTTAAAAGCATTGTAAGCTTAGAAGACAAAAAGATTATAGAAAAACTACACAAACTGTTATCTGTACCCGTTGGCTTAAAGCGTAAGAAAGACGGAAGTGGTAGTCTTAACCTGTCTTTTAAAAATGATAGCGAGTTTGCGCAAATACTTGAGAGGTTAAACGTAAACTAATCTTCTCTTCCTATCTTAAAATAACCTTTCTGATAGAAGGTGCTTTACCATCTTCCTGCAAAAAAAGTATATAAATTCCCGCAGGATAAGAACTTAAATCAATACTAAATTCAGAAGTATTAATTACAGATTGCTGAACAACCTCCCCTAAAGAATTAAACACCTTAACTGTTTGTAACGCTCCTGTTGATTGGATATGGATAATGCCATCCGTAGGGTTTGGATAAGCAGTTAGTTGATTATTACTTGTCAACTGATTAATACCTGTTGTACTACCAACTGTTACAAATAAATTAAGCGGACCAACTTTGCAGCTAACTGAATTAGTTTCTGTAACACTTACATTGCCTGAGGTTGAACCAAAGCTTACTGTTATTTGATTAGTGCCTTGTCCGCTTGTAATGCTTGCACCTGTGGGTACCGACCAAGTGTAAGAAGTACTTGCACTACTTGTAACCGAATACGTTACACCTGTTTGACTAACCGTTACCGTAGTTAAGCCACTTATGTTTATGGTATTATTATTTAATATATTAAAGAAATAAGCCGCCCAAAAGCTGGAAAAGAACCCTGTTATTTCCCAGGAGTATGCACCTGTTTGCCCTCCTTTTTGATAACAAGTTCCGGTATCAACAGCAATGCCATGCTCCATACCTGTAATGGTATATGTTTCCATAATTTCATTGCCGCTTGGGTCGTTATATATATTTTTAGTTACTAATGGGTTTCCGTTAAAAGAGGTAATAGTAGAAGCTGCTGTTTGGCTTGCCCCATGCACATTTGTCCATTGATACATGACTTGTGTTTCGTTTGCAGGATTAACCACATAATCTGCACTTCCCTGAAAAACTGCCACTTTTGGATAAGCACCTGTATAAGCAGGATAAGCAGATTTTACCGAATCGCCCCAGGCAGCTGGTGTGTTAGTATCTGTTCCATAAACAATTTCCAATGCCTGTGTAGAATTTTCTGCTGCTTTATAAGGAGCACCTGCCATTACCGCACCTGCACTAAACACATCAGGATAACAAGCTAGCATTACATTAGTCATACAGGCACCTGCACTTAAGCCGGTTACAAATATTCGGGTAGTATCCACGGTATAATGTGCTTTCATGTAATCTACCATTTGCTTAATAGAATAAGCTTCGCCTTGGTTTCTTTCTATATCACCCGGCAAAAACCAGTTAAAACAGGTATCAGGGTTGTTAGCAGAATTTTGTTTAGGATACACCACATAAAATTTATGATTATCTGCCAAGGTATTCCAGCCGCTTTGTGCAGAAAAGATAGTAGCGTTTTCCAAACATCCGTGCAAAGCCACCACCAGAGGGGCTTTACCTGTAATGCCTGTTGGCACATAATCGTACATATTCAGGTTCCCGGGGTTAGTGCCAAAGCCGGTTACAGCATTCCAGCCTGTTTGTGCATTAGCCTCACCCCCAACCCCTCTCCAAAAGAGAGGGGAGAGTATAAGTATAGATAGAGCAAATATCCTTTTAATCATTTTAGTTTAATTTAAAGCAAAAGTAACCCTTTTTAAATAGAAAAAGGCTGCTCTTTTCAGAACAGCCTCTTCCTTTATTTTAGCAATTGATTAATCTTTCTTATTCGGTTTCTTTACTAAAACCTCATCAACCATACCATAGGCTTTAGCTTCTTCGGCAATCATCCAATAATCACGGTCGCTATCTGCCCAAACTTTATCAAAGGTTTGTCCGCTATGAGTTGCAATAATTTCATACAGCTCCTTTTTAAGTTTCTGAATCTCTTTAGCAGTAATTTCAATATCAGATGCCTGACCTTCAGCTCCACCCATTGGTTGGTGAATCATTACGCGCGCATGTTTCAATGCTGTACGTTTACCTTTCTGACCTGCACACATAAGCACAGCACCCATAGATGCCGCCATACCTGTACAGATTGTTGCCACATCGGGTTGAATGATTTGCATCGTATCGTAAATACCCAAACCTGCATATACGCTGCCACCCGGCGAGTTTAGATAAATCTGAATATCTTTCTTAGCATCCGTAGATTCTAAGAAAAGCAACTGGGCTTGCACTATGTTGGCAACCTGATCGTTAATACCTGTTCCTAAAAAGATAATTCTATCCATCATTAAACGGGAGAACACATCCATTTGTGCCACGTTTAACGTGCGTTCCTCAATAATATAAGGAGTCATAGATGATGTAAACCTCGATTGGTAATGGTCAAGTGTTAAGCTACTAATGCCTTGGTGCTTAGTGGCATATTTTCTAAATTCTGTACTATCTAACATACGATTGTTTTTTAAATTGGTTGAGACAAATGTAACAGTTGCATTTTGATACTCAAAAACTAAGCCAAAATGATTTGAACATAGTTATTAAGTCATTTTAGCAAAAAAAACCTGACAGATTGAATGGATTCTGTAATGTCATTTCGAAGGAGCTACGACTGAGAAATCTGTTGTTTAGATTTCTCCCACTTACAAAATAAACTCCATTACTTAAATTGCTTACATCTATTTCTTTTTCTTTAGTACTTACAACCTCATTCTCCGCTAAAGCCTGCTGTGCTAATACCTGCAACGGTATATATAATACCTGCTGTATTTACTTTACGGTGGTAATTATAGTCTGTGCTTTTAAATCAAAAAGCAACACCTGCATGGCAAGTATAGTTAAAACTCTTTTCATGGCTAATTAGTTTTAATGCTGCACAACCACCTTCTTAGTTAAAACACCTTCTGCTGTTTTTACACTTACAAAATAAACTCCATTACTTAAATTGCTTACATCTATTTCTTTTTCTTTAGTACTTACAACCTCATTGCCTAATACATCATACATATACACGCCTGCAATTCCCTCTCCTTTGGAGAGGGTTAGGGTGAGGCTTATACTGGCAGGGTTAGGATAAACTGTTACCTGCCCCTTGCTACCTGCATACTGCTCTATACCCGTTATACTGCTTACATTACTTACTTTGCGCACTCTATTATTCCTGCTATCAGATATATACAAATTATTATGCATATCAAGAGCAAGCCCAATAGGTTGGTTAAACTCTGCATTTATAGCAGGTCCTCCATCTCCGCTATAGCCTCCATAAGAAGTACCTGCTCCATAACCATTACCGGCAACAGTATATATAATACCTGCCGTATTTACTTTGCGCACAACATAATTACCCAAATCAGAAATATATAAATTACCTAAGGAATCTAATACTATAAAATCAGGGTCAGCTAATTCAGCAGCTGTAGCAGCCCCCCCATCGCCACTATAACCTCCAAACGCTGTGCCAGCACCATAGCCGGTACCAACAATGGTACTTATAATCCCCGTGGAAGTAATTACTTTACGGATAACATTATTATTAGAGTCATCAATATATAAATTATTTGATTTATCGATTTGTACTTGAAGAGGGAAATGAAGTTGTGCATCAGAAGCCTGCCCCCCATCTCCGCTATAACCCTGTATGCCGATACCAACAATCGTTGTAATAATTCCTGTAGAAACAACTATTTTCCTAATTACGTTATTTTCATCATCAGCAAAATATAAATTACCGAGAGTATCAAAGACTATTCCCGCAGGACTATCTAACTCCGCTGCTGTTGCCTGCCCCCCGTCTCCACTATAACCTGCTGTGCCGATTCCGGCAAAGGTGCTTATAATACCCGTGCTTGTAATTACCTTGCGAATAACATAATTACCATAATCAGTAAAATACATATTTCCTACTGCATCAAAGGCTATGTATTCTGGAGAATATAATTCGGCGGCTGTTGCCTGCCCCCATCTCCACTATAACCCTGTACTCCATTTCCTGCAACAGTAGTTATGATGCCTGCTGTATTTACTTTACGTATGCGGTTGTTTATCCAATCGCCTATATACAAATTCCCAAAAGCATCAAAGGATAAACCTACGGGGTTGTTTAAACCTGCTGCTGTTGCCTGTCCACCATCTCCGCTATAACAACAGGTATAGGTTAAAGCGCCTGCTCCGTTTCCGGCAAAAGTTGTTATGATTTGCCCTTTAGCAGAACCAAGAACCAAGAGCAAAAAACTAAGTAATAATAATATTTTATAAAAGTTGTTCATTATTAGATTAGCTCATTATGTTTATTTCTTTTGGTTTCGTTGAATGCTAAAAAAGCTTTGCTCGCAATTGTAAAGGTTATTTAATTCGGTAACGTTTTTTTAATCATTTCAATAGGTTTTATTCCATTAATACCTTGATGCGGGCG
>CAJCJB010000333.1 GCA_903970545.1 Candidatus Saccharimonadota bacterium
ACCAGTGGGTTTGTCTCATATTCTTGGAACGGTCCCGGAGGATACACATCGCCTTTACAAAACCCATCGATACCAAATGTAACAGAAGCTACAGCCGGGCAGTATGAAGTGACGGTTACCAATAACAATACTTGCACGAACGGAAATATCGTAAACGTTACTGTTTATCAGTTACCTGTAGTAACAATTACCTCACCATCGTCCCTATGTATATCATCTACAGGAACATTGACTGCATCAGGGGCACTAGATTATATATGGACTCCCGTAACAGATTTAAACACAAACTTTGGAAATCAGGTTTTACTAATCCCTACATCTGTAACAAATCATGATTATACGGTAACCGGTCAGGATGCAAATGGTTGTATTAATACAGCCATTACAAGTATAGCCGTAAACGGATTGCCTACAGTAAGCATAGCACCAGATACAACTAAAGGTTGTACACCGCAATGCGCTACCTACACAGCAACAAACAATCCTGCTGCAAGTAATTATAGCTGGAGCTTTGGCAATGGGCAATCATCATCATATAGTGTTTCCCCTTCAGCAACTATGTGTTATACAACAACAGGTAATTACAGCGTTATACTTACCTTAACGGATATAAACGGATGTGTAAATACAGCAACAGCAAGTGTAATGGCTTATCCGATTCCAAACCCTGAGTTTGTTTATAATCCAAACCCTGCTACTATTTTATCTCCACAGATACAATTTATCAATCAATCATCGGGAGCAATCATAACAAGTTATAACTGGAATTTTGGTGATGCTTCCGGTACCAGTTCCACACTATACAACCCTAGTTACACTTATGCTGATACAGGAACTTATTATGTTACTTTAATAGATACTTCTATTAACGGTTGTTGGGCAAGTATTGTGCAACCTGTTATAATAGAACAGGACTTTACTTTATATGTACCTAATGCTTTCACACCAAATGGAGATGGGAAAAACGAGGTTTTTAAAGCACAGGGAGATGGAATTCTTTCGTTTACGATGTATATTTTTGACAGATGGGGTAATCCTATTTTTACCAGCAATGATATAAATACAGGATGGAATGGAAGGCGTAATAATAGTAGTGGAACGGAAGCGTTACAAGAAGATGTATATGTATGGAAAATAGATTTGAGCAGTGTTGTTGATAAACAAAGCAGGTCCTATACAGGCATCGTTACCTTATTAAAATAATCTTCTCTCTATTCTTTAAACTAATTCATCGGATAGAGCAACAAAATCAACCCCGTCAAAGTTTCCCGAAGTCATCATTAAGAGGTTTTTATTACTCCATTTGATTGCCTTTAAGTAGTCGGTTACTTGTTTCGATTGGGTAAATACTTTTAGGTTATCATCTCCAAAAGATTTTTTTACCTGTTCAATGGTAATGGGTTTTAATTTCTTATGTTCTATCGTATGCGGATTAAAATAAACAATAGCATCATCTGCATGGTTCATACAATCTTTATACTCTTTCAAAAAATTCTCATTCAAACTGCTAAAGGTGTGTAATTCCATACAAGCTACTAAATGCCTGTTGGGGTATTGCGCCTTCATAGCTTCTATAGTTGCTTTTAGTTTGGAGGGTGAGTGTGCAAAATCTTTATAGAAAGCAAAGTCGGGAGTAATTTTTACCTGTTCTAATCTTTTGGCTGCACCTATAAAACTTTGAATAGCTTGATAAAACAATTCATTATTGATTCCTAACTTTTCGCAAACCAAACGCGCTCCTTCTAGGTTCATCAGGTTATGGTCGCCAAATATTTTGAGGGCTATTTTCTTGTTGTTATGAATTAAATACGTTGTTCCGTTTTCAATTGTATGTGGTGGAACGGCATAAGCTGTTTTAGTAATTGGAGCTTGCGTGGTTTCTACCAGGGTTTTTAACTCTGCATCTGCCGCACAATAAATAAGACTTCCGTTGGGCTCAATTAAATGAATGAATTTTTCGAACTGCTCTACATAATTCTTATAGGTAGGAAACACGTTGATATGATCCCAGGCAATACCGCTTATGATGGCAATGTTGGGTTTATATAAATGAAACTTTGGGCGTTTATCTATAGGTGATGCCAGATACTCATCTCCTTCAAAAACGGCTATGGGAGCTTCTTTGGTAAGTTTCACCATGGTATCAAAACCCTGCAATTGTGCACCTACTAAATAATCAAAATCCTTTTTAGCATATTTAAGTACATGTAAAATCATAGACGTAATAGTAGTCTTGCCATGACTACCGCCTACTACTACCCGTATCTTATCTTTAGTCTGCTCGTACATATATTCGGGGTACGAGAAAATACGCAGACCTAATTCTTTTGCACGAATCAATTCAGGATTATCCTCTCTAGCATGCATTCCTAAAATAACGGCATCATAACTGGCATCTAACTTCTCGGGAAACCAACCGTCCTTTTCGGGCAATAAACCTTGCTTTTGCAAACGAGTGCGCGAAGGCTCATTAATCTCATCATCAGAGCCGGTAACGGTATAACCCTTGTGTTTCATGGCAAGCGCCATGTTGTGCATCACACTTCCGCCAATAGCAATAAAATGAATTTTCATGTGTTGAATTACGCTTTAAATAAAAAGCAATTCAGACAAGGCACTTCCTAATTATTCACATATTTTTGTTGACTTCCGAGCGAAGCGAATACATGAGCACAAAAAATAACATATAAATAGGCGAATACATGCATAGCTACTTTATTATTTACAAGCCCTACAAAATGTTGTCGCAGTTTGTGCGCATGCCTAAAAAGAAAGTACTGGCAGATTTAGATTACACCTTTCCCGAAAGAACAAACGCCTTGGGTAGGTTAGACGAAAACAGCGAGGGCTTATTAATTTTAAGCAACAACAAACAACTTACCCATTTATTATTGAAACCCGAGAACCTGCATATCCGTGTATATTGGGTGCAGGTGCATGGAAAAGTAAGTGCTGAAACTTTACAGAAATTAGAGCAAGGTATTTCCATCCGTATGCACAAAGAAGATTATTTTACTAAACCCTGTAAAGCCAGAGTAATTGATACACCCGGTAACTTAGCTCAACGAGGGCATCCGGTAAGTGAAGATAAAATTACCACCTGGATTGAACTGATACTTACCGAAGGTAAATTCCATCAGGTGCGTAAAATGACGGCTGCCGTTGGACACCAAACCATGCGCCTGATTAGAGTTGCCATAGAAGATGTTTTATTATTGGATATGAAACCCGGTGAAGTAAGAGAAATAAAACAAGAAGAATTATATAGCAAATTAAAAATTGCTTTGCCAGAAATATCTTCTTAAACGCAAATACCCTCAAAAGCTTTGCTTCGGCCATGCAGGCCGTTTGCCAACAGCTTAATAAGTAGTGGTTATCGGTTAGCAGATAACACACGTAAACCTAAACCCTGCGAGAGCAATCTTGCAGGGTTTTTTATTGGCTTTATGCGCACAACACATCGTTTTGAAGCAACCTCTAATAGCATGGCGCAATACCTGAATAGCTTGTTGCGATGCAAGGATCCTTGAGCGCGATGCAAGCAAAATTAGGCAGCAACCTCTAACAGCTTAGCGCGATGCTTGAACAGCTTGATGCAATGCAAGGATAATTGAACGCGATGCAAGCAAAATCTTCAATCATTCAAGCAACGCATGAAGCGATGTAAGGATGATTGCAAGTAATGCAAGCAACGCGTGAAGCAATGCAAGGATGATTGAACACAATGCAAGCAAAATCTTCAATCATTCAAGCAACGCATGAAGTGATGTAAGGATGCTTGAAGGCGATGCAAGCAAAATCTTCAATTATTCAAGCAACGCGTGAAGCGATACAAGGATGATTGCAAGCGATGCAAGCATAGCGTTGATTTTACAACTTGTGATGCCGGAAATGGGGAGGTGATTTGCTTAATGGGGAGAGATTTTTATCGTTATATTTGATTTATGAAAAGAATTATATCTCTTCTATTTATATTTCTTCTAATAAATTCAATATTTGCTCAAGATACCTTATATAAGGTTTCTGGAAAGGTAATAGACGAAAAAACAAAGTTGCCTATTAGTAATGTTGCTGTTCAGATTCATGGTACTTTATATGGTACTGCTACTGATAGCACTGGGCATTTTAAATTCTCCATTAAAGACAAAGATGTTTTACTTAAATTTTCTATTATAGGTTATGAGGATAAATTTATAAGAGTAAATTATAAAGCCTATAATGGGTTTACTATAACTCTACCACAAAAAACTAATTTATTAAAAGAGGTAGTAATTAATGGTTCTCCTATTGAAATAGTAGTTAAAAGCGAGGATAGTAATGTATTGGATTATGAATTTTATGATGATAATATTTTACTTATCACTTATAGAAATGATTTAACCAAATCAAAACTTTATATGCTTAGTTCTACGTTTGATACACTTGGCAGACTGAAAATTCCTGAAGAACCTACAGGATTATTTAAAGATTGTTTAGGAAATAATCATGTTGTATGTGAGAATTCTATTTATCAGATATACTTAGATTCTACGTTTAATCTTAGTTTACTTCCTCCAAAAAATATACAAACTTTTGCAGCTTTACTTTACTCTTGTGTTGCTGAAGATTCTTTAAACTTATATATAATTAAAAAAAGTGGCTCTGAACAGGTAGTAAAAGGAAAATTTCATGATTATGATTCACATAATCATACTATAGATTATTTCTATTTTAATATTA
>CAJCJB010000334.1 GCA_903970545.1 Candidatus Saccharimonadota bacterium
ACTACAGGATTAATTGGAGCAGGAGTAGGTATAGGTGTAGTATTCGGTGCGCTTATCATCGGTGTTTCTAGAAACCCTTCATTAAGAGGACAATTATTCGCATATGCCATTTTAGGTTTTGCTTTTGCAGAAGCTACAGGGTTATTTGCATTAATGATGGCATTTTTATTATTATATGTAGCTTAAATATCAAATCTATTTAAGTTATTATTATTTATTATGAGCTAGATATATCTAGCTTAAGCTTAGTTTTCAGTATTTTTTACTTTCTTTAATCTAGAACAAAATACTTTATATATATCTGATATTTTTCAGCTCATCTAGAGTACCAATACATAAATGACCGTATTGAAACAAACATAGTAATTATAACATGCCGCAGTTAGTACCATTTTACTTTGTAAATCAAGTTACATTTAATTTTTTACTGCTACTATTTATAATATACATTTTTTCAAAATACATTTTGCCCACATTTGTACGTTTATTGAAGACACGTCTTCATCTAAATCTTAAATAATAAGCATTAATATAAATAGCTTAAATATCAAATCTATTTTTTGCCTTTTGGCATTTAGAATATGCTTTATAATAATTTTTATTTTTTACCCAATTAATTATAAGCTAAATAAACACCAAATTTTTCATTTGAAAAACTGAATATATTTAAAGCTTATAAACATAGAATTTACTATGTTAAACTAAAATTACACTATGCTAAACATAAATTATACTAGAATAAATTCAATAATAAGACCAACACCTATATTAGAAATAGGTGTTTCAACTAGAATGTTTCATACATCTCCTATATTAAGAACTGACGATGACGAACGTCCAGCAAAACGTGCGAAATATTCAGGAAACGAAGAATCAAGTTCTAGAATGGACTGGGAAGCAACAAGTGAAAATGCTGGGACAAGTTCTGCAAACCCACAAGATCAGAACAGTACACAAACTACTGAATCTACGGAAAGTAGCGAAAATCCAGAAACGACTGAAGAAACACAAAATGATGTTAGCTCACAGGGTAACAGCGGTTCAGAATCTGACTTAGCGAGTGATGCGCCAGAACCTTGAGGTTTATTTTTCCAAGACAACGCTACACCTCAGATGGAAGGATTAGAAGAATTACATAACAACATCATGTATTATTTAGCAATTATACTTTTTGCAGTAAGTTGAATAATGGTATCTATAATATTAAATTATAGAAAGGCGAAAATTTCTAACAAATATATAAACCATGGAACATTAGTTGAATTAATATGAACTATTACACCTGCATTAATATTAATATTTATAGCATTTCCTTCCTTTAAATTGTTATATTTGATGGATGAAGTTATAGATCCATCTTTAGTGATAAATGGAGAAGGTCATCAATGATATTGAAGTTACCAATACCCAGATTTTATAAATAATGGAGAAGAATATGTAGAATATGACTCCTACATAATACCAGAAAGTGACTTGGAATTGGGACAACTAAGAATGTTAGAAGTAGACAATAGAGTAATAATACCTGAACGTACTCACACTAGATTTGTAGTAGAAGGAGCCGACGTTATTCATTCTTACGCCTGCCCATCTTTAGGTATAAAATGTGATGCATACCCCGGTAGACTAAACCAATCATCCGTGTATTTAAATAGAGAAGGTACATATTACGGTCAATGTTCAGAAATATGTGGAATTTTACACAGTTCAATGCCTATCTCTATACAATCAGTAAAATTGACTAAATTTTTATACTGATTATATGATCAAATAGGATCCTAAATGTAATAGAAAACCTGAAAAAAAGACAGGTTATATCTAGTATATATTAATAATTACGTATTAGAATAAAAAAAATGATATACGTATAAGTACAAAAATTGACATTGAGTTTGATGATGGCTCTGAGTGAACGCTGTTCAAGTGCTTGACACATGCTAATCGAACGTCTAATTTTATAAAATTTAATTAGAAGTGGTGTACAGGTGAGTAAAAGATATGCTAGCTGCCTTGAAGTAAGGAGAAAGATCCCTTATAAAAACTTTAAATAATTTAAAGTAATAAAGAATTAGTAAAATTCGTTTTAAGATGTTAGGCAATATCCTGGAAGAGTAATAGTATAGAACTAGCTCGTGTTCCAGCAGTCGTGACTGAGAGGTCGATCGACCACATTGGGTATGAAAAAAGCCCAGGGCATAAATGTGCAGCAGTGGGGAATATTGGTCAATAGCCTAATGGCTGAACCAGCAACTTGAAAGAATGTATAATCAGTCTTGTAATATAAAGTTCTAGATAAAAAAATTATAATGACAAATTCTTATCTATAAGTCTTGGCCAAATTACGTGCCAGCAGTCGCGGTAATACGTAGAAGACTAGTGTTATTCATCTTTAAAAGGTTTAAAGGGTACCTAGACGGAAAATCAAGCCAAAACCAAAGGGGACTAATTTTCTAGAGTTTTATGTGTGAGTAGACGAATTACCAGAGGAGAGTCGGCATTTTTTGATACTGGTAAGACGGGTGACGGCGAAGGCGAGATTCTATGTAAAAACTGACGTTGAGGGACGAAGCCTTGGGGAGCGAGAAGGATTAGATACCCTAGTAGTCCTTGGAGACAATTATGAGTGCCATAGACTAGATTATTTTAGTTTATAAATGAAAGTGTAAGCATTCCACCTCATGACTAAAGCGGCAACGCCCAAATTGAAATCATTAGACCGTTTCTGAAACCAGTAGTGAAGTATGTTATTTAATTCGATGATCCGCGAATAACCTTACCACGCATTGAATATTATTCAATTATTAC
>CAJCJB010000335.1 GCA_903970545.1 Candidatus Saccharimonadota bacterium
AAGGAAATATTTTAAATAAAGAAATGGTGCAAAGCATGGCACCTAATTGTATTGTGTTTGCCCTCGCTAATCCTACACCCGAAATTTCTTATGAAGAAGCTATGGCTGCCCGAAAGGATATTATTGTGGCAACAGGCCGAAGCGATAATCCCAATCAGGTTAATAACGTTCTTGGCTTTCCGTTTATTTTTCGTGGAGCGCTTGATGTACGCGCTAACACAATCAACGAAGAAATGAAACTGGCTGCCGTTAAAGCCATTGCGGGTTTAGCTAAAGAACCCGTACCCGATTATGTGAACCTTGCTTACGGCTCTAAAAACCTAAGCTTTGGTGCAGATTATATTATTCCCAAACCAATTGATAATCGACTTATCTCAACCGTATCCCCCGCTGTTGCAAAAGCTGCTATGGATTCTGGTGTTGCCGCTCATAAAATTACCGATTGGGAAGCTTATAAATTAGAACTCGATAATCGCCTTGGTAAAGACAATCGTTTAATGCGCTCTTTGGTTAACAAAGCCAAAACCAATCCTAAGCGTGTGGTATTTGCCGATGCCAACGATTACAAGATGCTAAAGGCTGCGCAAATGGTGCGAGACGAAGGTATTGCCAAACCTATCCTTTTAGGCAACAAACAAAAAATAAACGAAATCATTGCAGAGTATAATATAGATGTTTCTGACATGCTCATTATAAATCCCTTCGAAAGCGAACACGAGCATTTACGCAACGATTTTGCCGAAACATTATTTAAAAAACGTGCCCGCAAAGGACTTACCCTATATGAGTGCAAACGTAAAATGACCGAGCGTAACTATTTTGGAGCCATGATGGTCGAAACCGGTGCTGCAGATGCCATGATATCCGGTCGGGCCGCTAAATACTCTGTTCCCGTTATTCCTGCCATGCAATGTATTGGCGTAGCCGATGGGCATTCGCGTGTAGCCGGCTTGTACATGATGATTACCAAACGTGGTCCTTTCTTCTTTGCCGATTGTACCATGAACGTAAACCCAACTGCCGAAGAGTTAGTAGAAATAACCACCCTTACCGCCAATGCCGTAAAACAATACAACATTGTGCCTCGCATAGCTATGCTCTCATACACAAACTTTGGTTCTGCAGCAGGTAAAGTACCCGATAAAGTGCGCCAGGCAGTAAAAATCTTACACAGTAAATACCCCGGCTTAATTGTCGATGGCGATTTACAAGCCAATTTTGCCGTAAACAACAACCTCCTAAAAGAACAATTCTCCTTCTCCACCCTAGTCGATAAAGATGTAAACACACTGATCTTCCCCAACCTATCCTCCGCCAACATTGCCTACAAACTCATGCAGGAATTAGGCGGTGCCGAGGCTATTGGTCCCATATTAATAGGCTTAAAAAAACCCGTACACGTATTGCAACTGGGTAGCTCTGTGCGAGAGATTGTAAACATGGTTACCATTGCCGTGATAGACGCACAGAACAAGAAGTAGGGTTATTCCCCTTATAATAAAAAAAGGGATTGTCTAATCGCCTTTGGTTGAAAACCCTTAACTAATGTTAATAACGCCTGTTAAAAGAGATAATGTAAGCCTTTTTTGTTATTTTCGCCGCCTGTATGAGAAAATTAACACTTTTATTAATTGTTTTTAAAAGCTTTTTAGGCTTCTCACAAGTTACACCCCATTCTCCTGTTGTACCTAAAGATAGTATTCATTTGGTAGCAGATACCATCTCTATTACCTTAGCCGATGCCGAAGCTTTTTTTATGAAGAACAACTACAACGTACTGGCTCAAAAGTATGGTGTAGATGCGCAGAAAGCTTTAGTGAGACAAGCTAAATTACTCAATAACCCTACTGTTTATTACGAAAACAGTATATACAATCAGTATAGTAAAAAGTATTTCCCTACTTCTGAAGGTACTTATGGTATTCCTCAAACACAAGGTGAATATCTTATAAACGTTCAATGGCTTGTATCTATAGCACGTAAGCGCGTGAAAACTGCTAATGTGGCTAAACTACAGGCAGATATTGCACAATATCAGTTTGATGATTTAATGAGGGGGTTGATATTTGCCTTACGTCAAGATTTTATTGATTTATACTTCGGATTAAAATCCCTTCAATTATTTGATGAAGAAATAGTCTCGGTAAAAAACATAGTTGCAGGTTTTGAAATTCAGTACAAAAAAGGCAATGTTTCACTTCGCGATATAACCCGTGTACGAGCCCTGCTTCTTTCTTTACAAAGCGACAGGTTAGATTTGTATACCAGTCTTCAACAAAATTCTGCTAAAGAATTTGCTGTATTACTTAATGAGCCCAGAAATGTTTATTATAAACCTGTTTTAAATGAAACAGAACTTGATAATAAATACAATCTGTCAAATGTTCCTTTAGCAGATATGGTTGTTCAGGCATTAGATAATCGTCCCGATTTAAAAGCTTCGTTAACTCAATTGGCTTCAGCCGATGCGTATGTGAAATTACAAAAGGCAGTTGGTGTCCCCGATGTTCAGTTTCAATATACATCAGATAGAAACGGTAGTTACATTCCTAATTATAATGGCGTTGGGCTTCAAATGGCAATACCCGTTTTTAACCGCAATCAGGGCAATATACAATCTTCTAAATTTTTGGTTGATGCTGCCAGTCAGCAGCTAAAACAAAACCAAGTAGCTGTTCAAAATGATGTATTTGCATCCTATCAGAAAATACTCGAGCTTCAAAAATCAAGCAGTTCTCAAACTACTGGATTCATTGCCGATTTCCGCACTTTATTACAAGGCGCGGAAGATAACTTTACCAAAAAGAACTTATCCTTATTAGATTTTGTAGATATGTTTGAATCTTACAAAGATTACATGACCCAATCTAACAGCATTAAAGATCTGCGTTACAGCGCTTTTGAAGAGTTAAATTTTAATGTAGGAAAAGATGTGTTTAAAAAATAAAATAAAACTACTTATTGGTTTATCCTCATTAGGGATAACCCTATTTTCATTTTCTTCTTGTAAGGGTAAAACAGCAAAGAAAGAAGATACGGATCTGATTTCTGACTCGCTTATTAAAAATATGACTGTGGGGATTGCCAAAACCACACAAGTTAGAAGCGAAATTAAACTGACAGGAAAAATAACTGCCGACCAAAGCAAACAAGTAGATGTTTTTGCTTTAGTAACGGGTACCGTTAAAGAAGTAAATGTAGAGTTAGGAGATTTCGTGCAGAAAGACCAGGTGCTTGCCGTTATACATAGTGGTGATGTGGCTGATTATGAAAGACAATTCATAGAGGCCTCTTCAACTTATGCAGAAGCAAAAAAAGAAAAAGAAATTGCAGAAGATATGTACGCTTCTAAATTAATATCATCCGGAGACTACTTACAAGCTCAACAAGAGTATAACAAGGCAGATGCGGCACTTACCAAAGCAAAAGAAATGAAGAAAATTTACAGTATAAGCAACACCAGCGATTATGTGGTAAAAGCGCCTATTTCGGGTTTTGTTATTGACAAGAAGATAAATAAAGAAATGCAAATTCGTCCGGATAATGGCGACAACATCTTTACTATTTCCCAACTCACAGATGTTTGGATGATGGCAAACGTATATGAAACTGATATTAATAAAATAAAAGAAAAAGATACTGTTTCTGTTACTACCATTGCTTATCCTGATACCGCTTATAAAGCAACTATTGATAAAGTGTATAATATATTAGACCCACAAAGCCGGGTAATGAAAGTGCGTGTGAAACTTAATAACCCTAACTACTTATTAAAACCTGATATGTACGGTAACGTAGTAGTTGAATACGCCGAACATAAAAATATGCTAACCATTGCATCAAGCGCTTTGGTTTTTGATAACTCCAATAACTATGTATTAATATATGGCGGGGGTAAGAATTTTACTGTACAAAAAGTGGATGTATATAAGACAATAGGGCAGAAAGCTTATATTAAAAAGGGGCTAAAAGAAAATGACAAAATTGTTACTACCAACCAACTGCTTATTTACAATACTTTAACCAATAATTAATCAAAGGCTGTTATGCACAAACTGGTTAAGAGTATAATATCTTTCTCCCTAAAAAACAGGGGCTTTGTTATTATTGCAACACTCATTACAATCATTGCAGGAATTATTGCCTACGTTAACACACCCATTGAAGCTTTCCCGGATGTAACCAATACCCAGATTACTATTATTTCTCAATGGCCTGGACGTAGTGCAGAAGAAGTAGAAAAATTTGTTACCATTCCTTTAGAGATTGCATTAAACCCATCGCAGAAAAAAACCAACATACGTTCTACCTCTTTATTTGGATTATCAGTTATAAAAGTAACTTTTGATGATGGTGTAGATGATGCTTTTTCACGCCAGCAGGTAAACAATATGCTGCGTGATGTTGATTTGCCCGATGGGGTAAATTCAGAAATAGAACCTCCTTATGGACCAACCGGAGAGATCTTCCGTTTTACCCTAACCAGCAAAACATTAAATGCCCGCCAACTTAAAACTATTGAAGATTGGGTTATTGAACGTAACATTAAGTCTGTGCCCGGTATTGCCGATGTAAATAGTTTTGGTGGAGAGGTTAAAACCTACGAAGTAATTGTAAAACCTACTTTACTAACCAAGTATGATATTACCCCTTTAGAAGTTTATAATGCAGTTTCAAGAAGCAATATCAACGTAGGTGGTGATGTTATTCAAAAAAACAATCAGGCTTACGTGGTTCGCGGTATAGGTTTGCTTACATCTATATCGGATATAGAAAATATTATTGTTGATTATGCGGATGGAGTTCCGGTTCTCGTAAAAAACGTAGCAACCGTTAAAGAAAGTGCCCTGCCAAGATTAGGGCAAGTAGGAAGAGATACCGCAAACGATGTGGTAGAAGCTATCGTAGTAATGCGCAGAGGAGAAAACCCCGGAATAGTTATTAAAAAGCTAAACGCAAAAATTGCCGAACTGAATGATAAAATATTAACCGGAGATGTAAGGATTAATACGTTTTACAACCGGGAAGACCTCATAAGTTTTTGCACACACACCGTAATACATAACCTCCTCGAAGGGATTACTTTCGTAACCATTATCGTGTTTCTGTTTATGGCAGATTGGCGAACCACAGTTATCGTTGGTATTATCATTCCTTTAGCCTTATTATTTGCATTTATTTGTTTGCGCTTAAAAGGTATGACAGCCAATTTGCTATCGATGGGGGCGGTAGATTTTGGAATCATCATAGATGGCGCAGTCGTAATGGTAGAAGGCGTCTTCGTCGTCTTAGACCATAAAGCCTCTCAAATTGGGATGGAGAAATATAATAAACTATCTAAGTTGGGTTTAATCAGAAAGAACGGTGTTGAAACAGGTAAAGCAATTCTGTTTTCACAGTTAATTATCATCAGTTGTTTAATACCTATCTTCTCTTTCGAAAAAGTAGAAGGTAAAATGTTCTCTCCTTTGGCTTATACTTTAGGCTTTGCGTTATTAGGAGCTTTAATATTTACATTGTTTTTACTCCCTACGTTAATCAGCTTCCTGCTTAATAAAAACGTGAAAGAAAAACACAACTATATGGTTGAGTTTATCAATAAGGTTGTTATAGGTCTTTTTAACAGACTGCATAAAGTAAGAAAGACTGCCATTATTGTTGCAGGTGTTTTTATGGTAATAGGTTTATATCTGTTTCATTTTTTAGGTTCAGAGTTTTTACCCCAGTTAAATGAAGGTGCTATATACGTTCGTGCTAACATGCCTTTAAGTATTTCGCTAGATGAATCAGTAAGACTCAGTAATAAAATGCGCAGAGTGTTTATGAAATTCCCCGAAGTAAAACAGGTAATCTCTCAAACAGGTCGCCCTAATGATGGTACCGATGCAACAGGGTTTTATAATGTAGAATTTCACGTTGATTTAGTCCATCAGGAAGATTGGGTAAGAAAAATTTCAAAGCTCGAACTTATCGATGAAATGCAGGATAGCTTAGACGCTTTCTCTGGTATTAACTTCAACTTCTCTCAGCCTATTATGGATAACGTGGAAGAAGCCGTATCGGGCGTTAAAGGGTCTATTGCTGTTAAAGTTTATGGAGATGATATGCCAACCATTGAAGCCCGTGCCGTTAAAATATACAACATACTAAAAACCGTAAAAGGTATGGAAGACTTGGGTGTTATCAGAAATATTGGTCAACCTGAATTACGCATAGAATTAGACGAAGTAAAAATGGCACAGTTTGGTATTTCAACTGCCGATTGTAATGCCGTTATAGAAATGGCCATTGGCGGTAAAGCGGCTACAACGTTTTACGAAGGGTTTAAAAAGTTTGATGTGCGCATTCGTTTCAATAAAGAATACCGCAAAACCGAAGCCGAAATAGCAAATATATTAGTACCATCTATTAATGGAATAAAAATTCCGTTGAAAGAAATAGCTCATATTTATACTAAAACGGGTCCGTTGCTTATTTTCCATGATGATACCAAACGCTTTTGTGCCGTTAAGTTCTCCGTGCGCGGTCGTGATATGGGAAGCACCATTAAAGAAGGACAGGAAAAAGTAAATGCCACCATGAAAGTATTGCCTAAAGGACAATCTATTTTATGGTGCGGCGATTTTGAAAATCAGGAACGTGCCCAAGACCGCCTTGCACACGTAGTGCCTATTACGGTTCTGTTAATCTTTATAATCCTCTTTGGTTTGTTTGGCAACTTTGGCGATGCAGGTTTATTACTTCTAAACATTCCTTTCGGCCTGGTAGGAGGCATTGTTGCCCTGTTAATTACAGGCGTAAACTTCAGTATATCGGCAGGTATAGGTTTCATTGCCCTGATGGGTGTTTGTATTCAGAACGGAGTAATATTGATGTCTGTATTTAAAAAACATATTATAGATGAAGGACAGGATGTAACCGAAGCTGTAAAAAGTGGTGTAGCCGCAAGGGTGCGACCTGTTGTAATGACAGCTACCATCGCCATCATAGGTTTATTGCCTGCAGCAACCTCAACCGGTATAGGTTCAGAATCAAGCAAACCATTGGCAATTGTTGTTATAGGCGGTTTATCTTTAGCAACTATATCAACCCTGCTAATCTTCCCGCTTATATTTGAAAGTATATACAAACGCAGATACCGTGCCCAAATAAAGAAAGCAACTAAGTAAAATTTATACTCCTTATAAAGAGCAGCTTTTTAATTTAGTTTATTCCTCACTTTAAAAGTTAAGCGGCGGCTTTACGCGCTGAATGGCAGCTTGCTGCAATCCCTAACGCTAGTGTGATAAATTATGTTATCTTATAGCGTATCGCATCATTTTAGCAGAAAGCCTTAAATCACCTTTTTAACTGATATATGTCACTTAAAAAGGAAAAGCCTTAAAGTAGTTTTGATATATAATTCAAGTTGCTAGTTAAAGTTTTAAAAAAAAGGGTTAGTCAAAGGTTAAGTAAATTTGTTTTGCGAACCAATAAACTAAAACCCATGCTAACCCGAGATAAAATTATATCAATTTTTTGTTTCT
>CAJCJB010000336.1 GCA_903970545.1 Candidatus Saccharimonadota bacterium
AGTATCAAAAGAATCGTTTTTATTTATGGAATGTTTACTCTTGGTCTTATAACCGCCGTTGGGATGGTGTACAAGAATATTTTCCTGTATTCGACCGTCGCCAAAACATAAATATTGTAGCCACTTATGCATTAGATAAAAATAAACATTGGGAAGCAAGTGCCCGTTATAACTTTGGAACCGGTTTTCCATTTACACCCACACAAGGCTATTACCAACAGCTTAACTTAAACAATATAATGGGTTCTTATACGAATCAAAATGGGCAGCTTGGTTATATAGCAGGGAATTTATTCTCTCAACGTTTGCCGGTTTATGCCCGTTTAGATATTTCTATCCGGTATAAATATAACATAAGAGACCGTTACTTTCTCGAAATTAACGGAGGGGCTACCAACGTGCTTGATAGGGCTAATATCTTTTTCTTTAATAGAGTTACTTACACCCGTGTAAACCAATTGCCTATTATGCCTAACTTAAATATCAGTTTAAAGTTTTAGGGCGTACAATCTCTTACTGATTAAAAACAAAAAACTCCAATTTCTTGGAGCTTAATAAAAGAGAACATCTCTATTGGCGGGGTTATACTTATAAAGGTATAATTGGTAATTGCATCAGAGGTACAGGAGTAACGTCAAGCGGAACAGTAACCGAAATAGATAATCGTCGCATTGCTAAGTTTTACAAATTAGAACTCTTTCAGATGAATTTCTGTTAAATTACCTCTGTGCAAGCAGGCAACTCTTTTAAGAACGTAACTTCATCACCTTTCAGCTTCATAACTACGTGTTGCATTCCATTGGTAAGCATACAATAAGGAGCCTTTATCGTAATCTGATAACGTGCCAATTGATTGATTTCGGTTTGGGTTAGTTCAACTTCAGGAGCTTTGCATTCTATCAGCAATAAGGGTTTTAAGGTTGTATCTCTTACTAAAATATCCACACGTTTGGTGGTATTAAACAGGCTAATTTGTTTTTCTATATCCATCAATCCCGCCGGGTATTTCTTTTCAAACTTTAGGAAATGAATTACGTGTTGTCTAACCCACTCCTCGGGTGTTAAAGCCACATAGCTTCTGCGAATAATATCAAACACCTGCGTTTGCCCTTTGGCTTCTCTGATATTTAACTTGATTTCAGGAAAATTTAACGGTGTAAACAATTTTGTATCTTTACATGCAAAGTAAACAGTTTAAAGTATTCTCATTATGAAAACGAAAGAAGAAATAGTTAACAATTGGTTACCGCGCTATACCGGAGTTCCGCTTGAAGATTTTGGAAAATACATCATCATCGTAAACTTTAGCAGCTACGTGCACATGTTTGCCGAAAACCATGGCGTTAAAGTTCGTGGTCATGACAGACCTATGATAAGTGCCACTGCTGATAATATCAGCATCATAAACTTTGGTATGGGTTCTGCCAGTGCCGCTACCATGATGGATTTATTGACTGCCATACAACCTAAAGCCGTTTTGTTTTTAGGTAAATGCGGTGGTTTAAAAAAGAAGAATCAACTGGGTGATTTGATATTACCTATTGCTGCCATCAGAGGAGAAGGAACATCCAACGATTATTTCCCGTCTGAAGTACCTGCCCTGCCTGCCTTTGCTTTACAAAAAGCTATATCGCATACCATACGTACCAATAACCGCGATTACTGGACAGGTACTGTGTTTACCACCAACCGTAGAGTTTGGGAACATGACGAAGCTTTTAAAGAACACTTGCGCAAACTACGTTGCATGGCTATTGATATGGAAACGGCTACGATTTTTATTGTAGGTTTTCATAACGAAATACCAACCGGTGCTTTACTCTTAGTTAGCGACCAACCTATGACACCCGAAGGAGTGAAAACCGAAGCAAGCGATAAAGTAGTAAGCGATAAGTTTCAGGCAGATCATTTGCGTTTTGGTATAGAGGCTCTGAAAGAGCTGATAAACAAAGGTGCTACGGTTAAGCATTTGATATTCGATTAACAAACAACATAATACCCTAATCAGATGGGGATAACTGATATAACAAAAAAATATACCAATGGCGAGGTTACCGTTGTTTGGAAACCTGCCTGCTGCATACATTCTAAAAATTGCTGGAATGATGTTACGGGTATGCCCCATGTGTTTAATCCCTTTAAAAGACCCTGGATAAAAATAGACGCAGATACTACTGAAGAAATAATAAATCAGGTTAAACAATGCCCCAGTGGTGCTTTAACGCATTACATGAATGGAGAGAAGGAAGCTAAAAAAACAACAGGGGAAGCTACTGAATAAAGAAGAATGCTTTATTACAACCCAAACCTCTTCAGGAAGTTTCTATACTGGGTATCAAACTTGGTAATACTAACCCAAACAAATACAAACAGGGTGTGGGCTATTTCGGGTATGGCAAAACTGTGCAGATACATAACCAACCCTAACGGACAAACTACAGATAACACAGAAATAATGATAGAGGTTATTCCTATCCTGAAATCGGATTTCATTAGCAGATAACCAAACAAAAATATGCTAAGGGTGTAACCTATAAAGTAAGCAAAGGCAAAGTAATAATGTATTCTATGATTCATGTTTATAGCGGCAGTAAAAAACAAACAAATAATAGCACCTATAAAGAAATAAAGTAACCAACTTCCTTTCATGTATTTACCAATGTTTAAAAAAGCCTCTACAAGCAGTGTAATACCTATGATAAAAAGCGATGCATTCCAAAAAAAACCTATCTTCTTATAAATGCCGTAGTGCGATAGTGAAGTGTGTTCTAAACTGATATCGCTGGCATAGAACGAGCAAAAAATAAGAGTACCTACAAATAAAATAATAGCAGCAATATAGTGTACCTGCTTGAGGCGCTCTACTCTGGCTCTTACGTTTACCATGTACTCTGTATTGGCTACATTATCGAACATGTATAAAGTTAGCAAGATTTTATTAAAATTCCAAGCAAGAATACGTAAATTATGAGCAAACAGAGGCTAATAACTTAAATTATACCTGAAAATCCCTTTGTTTTTAGGCTTTTACAGGTTTACGGATAAGGTAAAAGTTAAATAATAATAAAAGTGAAGATGGTTGTTAATCTAATTTGTCTTCGATGGCGGCCATCTTCTTTTCATTGTAAACGCCTTTTTCAACATCAACTATCTTACCGTCTTTATCCAGCACAAAAAAGTAAGGTTGACTGGTATCTTCAATACCAAAATCTTTTTTAATGTCTTTAATACCATCTGTACAAAAAAACAAATGAGGCCAGAATGATTCATCGGTTTGTTTTTTCATTTTCTCTTTACTCGATTTATCAAACACCTGATTGATGAGGTTGAACCTTGGCATAAAGTAAAAGTTAATATCAAAACTTACTGCCGCACCAAAAGCATTGGTGGTATCTTTTTTAACCACAAACTCATTGTAGCAGGGGTTTAACCAGGTTTGTATATCGCCTTCGGCCTTTTTACTGAAACACATAGCAATGATACAGGGCTTGCCCTTACCTGCTTCCGGCAGGTTTATATTTTTATCGGTAAAGGTTTCCCCTTTGATGGAAGGAAACATTTTGCCTTTTCCGTTTTGCGCATTAAGAGTAGTTACTGCGGTAATCAGAGTGATTAAAATTATCTTTTTCATAGGTTTGTTTTTAAACGTGTGATACCTGCAAATATATTCAAATACTTAAACAAAATATTTATTGGTATTTTTGTAGTATGAACTGGAATAAATTAGAGGATGCCTCTCAACTGGATATTATTAATGAGGAATCTAAATCTGTTAAGGTGATGATTTTAAAACACAGTACCCGTTGCAGTATCAGCAGTATGGCTTTAAACAGAATTGAAAGCAACTGGAAGGATAGCAATAGTCAATTGATTAAACCTTATTATTTAGATTTAATTGCACACCGAGATATATCTAATTTAATTGCGCAACAATATGGCGTAGAGCATCAATCTCCGCAAGTATTAATTATCTCAAACGGCAAGTGTATTTATCATGAGTCGCATAATAATATCCGGTACGCAGATATTATTGCTTAACGCCATTTATATATTTCTCTTCCAGATATAATTTCCCGTCTTCCGTATAAGATTTCTTAATTCCGTTCATTTTACCATTATCGTAGCTAACCTCGCTGTATAGTTTTCCGCTTTTTTCATAATACCATTTACACATTCCATTTAGTTGTCCGTTAACAAAAACAGCTTCCTGCAATAACTTACCATTCTCGAAATACCATTTGCTAAGTCCATTTTCTTTATTATTTTTATAGTTCGCTGTTGCTTGCAACTTCCCGCTTTTGTAATACCAC